>NZ_LZJX01000119.1:0-149610 GCF_001667595.1 Mycobacterium sp. E2989
CAACCCGCTTTGCAGGAAGTTCTGGATGGCGCTGGTCAGCCAGGTGAACGGCCCGGGCGGTGTCGTCGCGGCGGTGCTGGCCTGCTGCACGGCGGCGGCTTGCGGTGCCAGCGCGGCGACCTGGGTGGCGTTGGAGGCCACCGTCTGGGCGGTGTTGCCCGCCGGCTGAGTGGCCGCCTGGCTCACCGCCAACGCCTGATCGGCCAACCCATCAGGCGTGGTCGTGTTGGGCGGCGCGGCAAACGGGGTCAACTCCGAGGCCGTGGCCGAGGCCGCCGCATACCCATACATCGCCGCCGCGTCCTGGGCCCACATCTCCATGTACTGAGCCTCGGTCGCCATGATCGCCGGGGTGTTCTGACCAAAAAAGTTCGTCGCGACCAACGTCGCCAACAACACCCGATTCGCCGCAATCACCGGCGGCGGCACCGTCATCGCAAACGCCGCCTCAAACGCCGCCGCGGCCGCCCGACCCTGACTGGCCGTCTCCTCGGCCAACCCCGACATCGCCGAGAGCCAACTCACAAACGGCACCACCGCGGCCACCATCGACGCCGACGCCGGACCCACCCACGGCCCACTGGTCAACTCCGAAACCACCGAGCCATACCCACTGGCCGCCGTCGCCAACTCCGCGGCCACCTCATCCCACGCCGCCGAGGCCGCCATCAACGACCCCGAACCCGGACCCGCATACATCCGCCCGGAATTCACCTCCGGCGGTAACGCCCCGAAGTCAAACACCTGTTCTCCTCAGTTGGCCGCGATCGCTTGCGACCGCGGCAGTCGCATCGGAATCAGTGGTGGCCGTGGTCACGGCTTCGTAAGCATTCGCCACCCGCGGGTAGCTGACCGCCCGGAACCACCCGACTCAGACCCCTCGGTCTGCCACCCCAGTCGGCGGGCTGGCCGGCGCATCCTGCCAATTCCGTGTCGGGCGCCCAATTGTGGTCTCGCACCACGCTTCTCAGACGTCCGGTCAGGAACAACGTGCACCTTTAGCCTCGATTGATCCCTGCTGTCAGCAACCGAGCGACAGTCCACTGTCTGCCAGAACTGCCGCTCGCGATTGAGATTAGTTCGTTATCGGGGACGCTCCGATACGCAACGCCAAGTGTTCATTCCAGGCCAGCGATTGTTCATTCCCCGTCGACTGGCGTTCATTTCCGGCAACGGTTTGTTCATCTCCGGTTTGCTTCTGGCGCAGTCAGTCTTCGTCGAGAACCAGCGCCATCTCCGGGCAGGAGGCGACCCCGTCGCGGGTCACCTGCTCGTCCTCGGGGCGCACCTCGTGCTCTTCGAGGATCGAATAACCCGAGTCGTCGATCGGGAACAGGTTCGGGTCGACGGCGTAGCACTGGGCGTGGCCCACGCATTTGGATTGTTCGAGACGAACCCTCACGAGGTGTCCTCCCTACCCGGGATCAGTCGCCCAAGTGTAGAAGATCGACGCGCAGCCGGACCGGCCGCTGTAGACCCTTGCGACACATGCGATATTGGGGTGCCAACCGCAATCGGTGCCGACGACGCCCCCGCCGCCGCGGTTGGGAGAACAATTCGGACAAGCGGAGAGCTTATGAGCACTCCTGGCCAAGGCCAGCAAGACACCTTCCACCTGCCGCGGCTCGATTTCGAAAAGCTGCCGATGACCGTGGACCGGGGCGTCGGGTGGAAGGCGCTGCGGGACGCCGGGCCGGTGGTATTCATGAACGGCCACTACTACATCACGCGCCGCGAGGACGTGCTGGCCGCGCTGCGCAACCCCAAGGTGTTCTCGTCCACCATCCTGCAGCCACCGGGCCACCCATTGCCCGTGGTACCGCTGGCTTTTGACCCTCCTCAGCACACCCGCTACCGCAAGGTGCTGCAGCCCTTCTTCAGCCCGCTCGGCCTGAGTTCATCCCGGCCGGTGCTCGAACGCCACGCCGCGGAAATGATCGGCGCCCTTGCCGGCCAAGGGAAGTGCGAGGTGATGGCGGATTTCGCGCACCTGTATCCATTCCAGGTCTTCATGGACCTCTACGGCTTGCCGATCGAAGATCGCGATCGCCTGATCGACTGGAAGGACGCGGTCGTCAGCGACAAGCCCTACGTCACCCAGTCCGATATCGAGAAGAGCGAGCTGCTGCTTCAGTATCTGGCCGACGCGATCCGGCAGCGCAGGCAGCATCCCGGATCCGACATGCTGTCGCGGGTCATGGCCAGCGACGGTAACTTCACCGATCTGGAGCTGTTGGGCATGAGCCACCTACTGATCCTGGCGGGCCTGGACACCGTCACGGCGGCGATCGGATTCTGCCTCTTCGAATTGGCCCGCCGGCCGCAGCTACGCGAGGCGCTTCGCGACAACCCAAGGCAGATCAGGGTTTTCATCGAGGAGATCGTCCGGCTGGAGCCTTCGGCGCCGGTGGCGCCGCGGATCACCACGCAGTTCGTCAACATCGGCGGGATGACGCTGCCCCCCGGCACGTCGGTGCGGCTGTGCATGGCGGCGGTCAACCGCGACGGCAGCGACGCCACGTCCGTCAACGATCTGGTCATGGACGGGAAGGTGCACCGCCACTGGGGATTCGGCGGCGGGCCGCACCGTTGCCTGGGCTCTCATCTGGCCCGGATCGAACTGACGGTAATCGTCGGGGAATGGCTTCGGCAGATTCCCGACTTCGAGGTGCCCGCCGACTACGTCCCCGCGATCAACTACCCGTCAAAGAGCTTCGCGCTCAAAGAGTTACCGCTGCGCTGGGGCTGATTCAGCCCCAGCGCAGCGGTATCCGCCTTACTTGCGAAACTCCGTCGCCGCTACCTGTACGAACACACCGGTGTCCTCGGCCATCAGCAGGCCTCGACCGCGGGGCAGCGGGCCACCCTTCATCTTGCCGCGGATGAAGCCCTCGTCGGGGTCGGCGTCCATCACCAGCAGCGGGGCGTTCGCCTGGGCCAGCGCCCGCAGCATCGGGTCGCTGCCCGCGGACGACCAACCACCGAAGGTTCGCGTGACGAGCACGTGCAACCCGACGTCGGCGGCCCGGGTCACCCACGGCGCGGCCTTGTGCAGCGGTGAATCGAATCCGGCCGGCAGCTGCTGGATGTCATCGACGATCAGGAAGATCTCCGGGCCGCTCCACCACGACCGCGACAACAACTCCTCGGCGGACAGGCCGGGCGGCGGTTCGCGTCCGGCCAGGACCGCCGCGAGCTCGCCCATCATCGCCTGGACGCCGTCCAGGTTGTACGCGAACTTCTCGACGTAGTCCGCACCCAGCGTGGTCAGCAGCTGACGCCGCGGGTCCACCAGCCACACCTGGGCCGACGGCTGGCCGGCCGGCGGGGTCGGCGCGCTGCTGGCCCCCGGCGCGTACAGCCGGCCGATTTCACTCATGATCGTGGCCAGCGTCGTGGTCCGTCCACATTCGCGTCGACCCGTCACCATCAGGTGCGCGTTCTCGGCGAAGTTGAGATAGACCGGCGACAGATCCAATTCCGAGATGGCCCAGGCGATTCCGCCCGCGCCGACGCCCTGGCGGGTGTCCCGTGCGGCGACCTCGCGCAACTGCTCCAGGTCGAACCGCGCGGGCAGGCGGCGCACCGGCGGCGCCTGCGCGCTGGTGAGGCGGCTGACCGCGTCGATGATGCTGTCGGACTCGAACACGTAGTCCGGCGTGTTGGCCAGCGCGGGCCGCGCGACCAAGGTGTGCAGACCGGCCTGTGGGTCGGAGTCGAGTCGGACGTAGTTGACCGCGACCATGCCGCGGCCCGGCTTGACGGGCACTTCCTTGGCGAACCGGGAACGCACCAGCTTGGCGTCCTCCACGGCGGCCAGTCGCAACTCGACCCGAGAACCGAAGCCACTGCGCACCGGTGGTCGCAGCTCCGACTCCCGGTCGGCGGTGACCACCACGTGGACCCCGAACGAGGGGCCCTGGTTGATGATCAGGTTCACCTGCTCGATCAGCACCTCGTTCTCTTCGGCCAGCGCCCGGTAGTTGTCCACCACCAGGTAGACATCGCCGAACCCGTCGTTGGGCACGGGGCCCGGCTCGCCGCCGAACTTGCGGCGCCGGAAGACCTCCATCGAGGCGATCCCGTACTCGAGGAAGGTGCGCTTGCGGTCGCGGACCAGGGCCAGCAACTCGGCCACCGTGCGGCGCACGCCGTACGGGTCGGTCGGGCCGGCCACCTCACCCACGTGCGGCAGCCGGGCGACGGTGGTCAGGGCGGTGCTGCTGTAGGCCAGGCAGTAGAACTGGACCTGCTCGGGCGTGTGGGTCAGCGCGGCCGAGCAGATCAGGGTCTGCAGGGCCGTCGTCTTACCCGAACCGCCGGCGCCCAGGATCAGGACGTTGGCGCCCGGCCCCGAGGTGTCGACGGTCCACGGCGGCTGGTCGTGCTTGAACGGGCGGTCGATGATCCCGATCGGGAAGACCAGGTCCTTGGCCGAACCGTAGTCCTCCTGCCACGGGTGGCCGAGGAACCGGTTCACCAATTCGTCGATCGCGACGGGCTGGTTCAGCGGCGGCTGCCACAACCGGTAGGGCTCGAAGTCGATCTTGCGCAGCTGATCGATGATGACCGTGCCGACCTTCGGCACCCGGATGCCCTCGATGTCGTCGTCGTCGCGCGTCGCGCCGTCGGCGTCGAGCGTCTCGCCGTTGGTGATGGCGGCCGGGGTCAGCTCCGGCCCGCCGACGCTGACCTCGAGCGGGGTGAACGAGTTGGTAAACAGTTGCGGGCGAACGTAATCGATGCTGTGCACCAACGCCGGGGCTTCTTCGCCGTCATCGTTGAGCCCGCGCGGGAAGTAGTCCCGCCACAGGAACTCGGCCTGGAACCGGACGATGTCTTCCAGGCTGCGCCGGAAGTAGCCGAGGCCGGCCTGCGCCGGCAGGTTGACGGCGTTCGGCACGCCCGCGGCCTGCGCGGCGCCCGCGGTACGCGCCTTCAGCACCAGCCGGTAACCCATGTTCTCCATGAGCTTTTCGGCGCGGCTCTCGATGGTCTGCGAGGCCATCATCAGGTGGATCCAGTAGGCGCGGCCCTGGCGGCCGATCGAGTCGAGCACGTCGACCGCGGTCGGCATGATCCGGAACCACTCGTAGAACTCGTCGATGACGACCACGAGCATCGGCAGCGGCGCCATGTCCTGGCCCCGCGCCCGCATCCGCAGGCGCACGGAGTTGTACTCCTTGGCGTCGTCGACGCCGGCGCTGTCGCAGATCGCCTTGCGCCGGGCGATCTCACCCCACAGGGCGTCCAGGAAGCGCTCCATCAGCGCCTGGTCCTCTTCCAGGTCGGTGATGATGCGCGACACGTGCGGGACCCCGGCGAACGGCTTGACCGCCGACCCACCCTTGAGGTCGGCCAGCACGAATTGCAGCTCCTCCGGCGGGTGGCTGAGCATCAGCGATTCGATCACGGTCCGCACCAGGGTCGACTTACCCGAACCCGTCGTTCCGGACATGACGCCGTGCGGGCCGTCGCCGCCCTCGTCCAGCGACTTCATGTCGAGGAACAGCAGCTCGCCGTTGTCGGACCGAACACCGAACGGCGCCCGCAGCCGCGAGCGGCCCATGGAGTCGTTGCGGCTGCCCCAAAGCGCCTCGAAGTCGATGTGACCGGGGTCGTCGATTCCGTAGTAGGCCATGATGTCCCGGGCGCCGATGTGGGCCACCCGCTGGCCGATCTCCTCGTAGGCCTCGGCGAGCCGCCAGCGCGCCAGCGCCTGCGCGAATTCCTCGGCCTCGGCGATGCTGATGTGGTCGGTGAGCGCGAAGAACCACGGCTTCTCGTCGATCACCATCCAGGTGTCGCGGTCGCGGGGCAGCGCCTCGATCACGCCCTTCTCGTCGAACCGCAAGGTGCGCTCGGGAACCGATGTCCACATCGAGGAGCCGGTCAGGTCGAAGAAGGTCACGCCGTCGACGCCCTCGGAGCTGATCACGTATTCCCACTGGGGGTCGACGACGTCGGCGACGATCACCGTGTGGGGCGTCGGGGTCTGCGCCGACGAACTGGCGTGCCGGGGCGTGAAAGAGCCACGGCCGGCGAACAATTCGGCTTGCTCGGCGGCGAACTCGCGCACCGAGCTGTAGACCATCCGCGCGTTGCCCGCGGCGTCCTGACGCCGGGGGTCACCGACGTGCGGAAGCCACTTCACCCAGTCCCACTCGTCCAGATCCGAGGTGACGACGACCAGCTGCACGTGGTCGGGGCCGTGCGAGAAGGCCAGCTGACAGACGATTGCCCGCATCAACCCGAGGACCTGTTCGCGCTCGCCGTCGAGCGCGTACCAGGGCTCGACCAGCAGCGAGATCATCTTGGGCAGGTTGTAGACGACGCTCTGGTAGCGCCCGAATTCCTGCAGCGCCTTGCCCGTCACCGGTTCCAGCTCGATATCGGTGGGCATGTTCTGGGGCTCACCCCAGGTCACCTCGGGCCGCGTCATGCCCACGCCGACTCGCACCACCCCGAAGTTGAGGTCCTTGCCGTCGGGCTTGCGTTCCCACATCCGCGGCGATCCCACCGCGGCGGACAACGTGGTGGGCGCCGGGTGGTACCACCGGTAGTTGGCGTCCATGCTGTCGGCCGACTCGTGGGCGGTCTCGCGCAGCATGTCCAGCATCAGCATGAACTGGGCGCGCATCGCGTCCAGCTTGGGCCGGCTCATCTGCTGCTGACCGCCGAACCGGCCGCCGAACATCATCATCGCGACGCCACCGATCATGAAGATCGGGAAGATGGCGCCCGCGCCGCCGAACACGCGCGAGCCGCTGGCGAACGTCATGCCGACCATGCCGATCAGCAGGCCGACCACGAGGACGCCGACGACGACCAGCCACCAGGGTTTGCCCTCCGGCGGCGGAATGCTCAGCGGCGTCGGAAGGACGATGTTTTCCGGCTTGATGACCGGAGGCTTCTCCGGGGTCGGCCGCGCAAACCCGCGTTTCACTTAGGCACCGCCAATTCTGCTGGGGACATATCCATCGGAAGGGTGTCGTGCTCCACGAGCGCATCCGCCCGCGAGAGCGTCGGACCCTGTGGGAGCAGGCGCAGCGCCACCCACGGCGCCAGGCTGGGTTTCGTCTTCAGGCCCAAAGCCTCGCGGACGTCGCGGGTGTCGTCGACGCCAAACCGGGCGCCCGCGTCGGTCAGCCACCACAGCGACTCCGTGGTCTTGGCGCCGGGGTCGTTGCCGGTTACCGCCACGAAGTTGCCGTAGTCGGGGCCGAAGTACACCTGGTCGGCCACCCGACCGGTGGTGTCGGCCTTGACCAGCGACACCACCTTGTTCTCGTCCTTGGCCGCGACCGGAATGGTCGCGCCGGAGATGACCTGGATGCGGGCCCGGTTCTCGCCGGAGGTCTTCTGCCACCACCAGCAGGTCGCCGGGTTCTCGCGGATGTCCGCCACGTTGAGCGGCGCGTCCGGATAGGAGGACAGGTCCAGCTTGTTGACGACGGGCATCTTGGCCAGGGCGGACGGTTCCACGGTCACCGGCCGGGTGTTGCCCGGCCCGGCGTTCTGCAGGATCTGGGCGACCAGCGGCGGCAGCGTCTGCACGCCGTCGGCGAGCACCAGCGAATACTGTTGCGGGCCACTGATTTGCGGCGTGACGATCACGGTGCCGATCGGCCCGGGGGCGCCCGGGAACGACGCGGCGGCGCCGGCGTTCTGCACCTGCGGCACGGTCAGCTCCGGGCCCACGGGCAGCGCGTCGAACAGGGCCCGGCTCATGGGCTTCGCCTGGCCGACCTGTTCGGGTGTCAGGCCCAGCGGCAACAGCACCGACCGGTTCGTCGCGTCGATGCGCGACCGGCGACCCTCTCGGATCACCCACGCGTCCCCGCTGTAGTTCAGCACGACGGCGTCCGATCCGTTGAGGACGCGGCGGTGATTGCTGAGGTCGGGGTTGCCGTCGATCACGGTGACGGTCACGCCGGACGGCGCGCCGACCCCGGTCGAGGTGGCGACGGTGTCGCACACCAGCCACGACGACGTGGACGGGCTGGTGGTGTGGAAGTTCGACGGCGCGCCCGGGATGCCCACCATCGGCCCGCGCGGCATGGTGGCGATCTGGCTCGACCGCACCAGGTGCGGATTGTCCGCCCGGCCGGTGATCAGCCGCGCCGAAGCCAGGTTCAGCGCCGGGTACAGCCGGTCCCCCACGCGGACGTACAGCGCGCCGGAATCCCGGTCGGCGATGATCGGCGACTCGTTGATCTGCCCGGACGGGCTGATGAACGACCAGAGCAGGGCGCCCAGGCAGATCACCATCGCCGCCGAGACCGAGGCCACCACGGCCAGCGTCTGCCGCCGCCCCGGCTCGACCTCCATGCGGACGCGCCACCGGGTGAGCGCCATCGCGGTGCGGCGAGCGAGGAACTGATAGCCGGTCACCTGGGTCCGCGTCGACAACCCGAGGCCGTACCCCGACCCGCGTTGGCCGCGACTCTCTTCCGCCACTTAATTCACCATCCGGTCTGCTAGAACGCCTGGATATTGTCCCTCGCGCGAATTACATCGACAACGGTAAGGCACCGGTACCGCCCTCGCCACGCGGCGCCGATGGCGTTCGCTGCTACATCTGTTTATCTGCCGGTGTCCGGTGCTCGCCCGCCCGTCCGCGCCGGCCGTGCGGGCAACGCGCCAGGCGACGTTGAACTGGCACTTCGGGTTTTCCCCGCCGATCCCCGCCCGGACTCCTCATGTCTCCTCAGGGCATCGTAATGGCGCACGGGCAGTTCGTCCTGTTGAGCGGGCGCCGGAGCCTGGCAGCAAGATGAGCGGTATGAGTGAGCTCGCGCCGTCGCTGGTCGAACTTGCCAAGCGGTACGGCATCGCGACCGAGTACCAGGACTGGACGGGGCGGCGGGTGCCGGTCTCCGAAACCACCCTGGTGGCCGTGTTGGCCGCGCTCGGCGTGGCGGCCGGCACCGAACAGGAGCGCAACGCCGCCCTGACCGCGAAGCTGCGTGCGTATTGGGCGCGCCGGCTGCCGCCGACGATCGTCGGCCGCGCCGGTGAGCAGACGCGATTTTGGGTGCACGTGACCCACGGCGATCCCGCCGAGGTGTTGGTGCAGCTCGAGGACGGTTCGGTGCACGGCGGGATTCAGCAGGTCGACAACTTCACCCCGCCGTTCGACTTGGACGGCCGCTGGGTCGGCGAGGCCAGCTTCGTGCTGCCGGCCGACCTGCCGCTGGGTTATCACCGGGTGCGGCTGCGCTCCCGCGACGGTGAGACCAGCACCGCGCTGATCATGACGCCGGACTGGCTCGGGCTGCCCGAGCGGCTCGGCGCCCGCCGCGCCTGGGGGCTGGCCACCCAGCTCTACAGCGTGCGGTCCAGCCAGTCGTGGGGCGTCGGCGACCTGACCGACTTGACCGACCTGGCCGTGTGGTCGGCGTCGCGGCACGGCGCGGACTACGTGTTGGTCAACCCGCTGCACGCGGCGGCCCCCACTCGCCCCATGGAGCCGTCGCCCTATCTGCCGACATCGCGGCGCTTCGTCAACCCGATTTACCTGCACGTCGAGTCGATTCCGGAGTTCGCCGAGCTCGACAAGCGCAGCCGGGTGCGACGGCTGCGCTCCGAGGTCCAGGAGCGGGCCGCCCGGCTGGACGCCATCGATCGCGACAGCGCGTGGGCGGCTAAGCGGGCCGCGCTCGAGCTGGTGCATCGGGTGCCGCGCTCGGCGGGCCGCGAGCTTTCCTACGCGGCCTTCCGCGCCCGGGAGGGCGGCGCGCTCGACGACTTCGCCACGTGGTGCGCCCTGGCCGAGAAGTACGGCGACGACTGGCATGCCTGGCCGAAGTCGCTCCGGCACCCCGACGCGCCGGGTGTCGCCAAATTCGTCGAAAAGCATTCCGAGACAGTCGATTTCCATCGCTGGCTGCAATGGCAACTCGATGAGCAACTCGCCTCGGCGCAGTCGCAGGCCGTGCGCGCGGGCATGGCGCTGGGCGTGATGCACGACCTGGCCGTCGGCGTGCACCCCAACGGCGCCGACGCGTGGGCCATGCAGGACGTGTTGGCGCTCGGCGTGACCGCCGGCGCTCCCCCGGACGAGTTCAATCAACTCGGCCAGGACTGGTCCCAGCCGCCGTGGCGGCCCGACGGGCTGGACGCGCAGGAATACCGGCCGTTTCGGGCGTTGATCCGGGCGGTGCTGCGGCATGCCGGCGGTGTCCGCATCGACCACATCATCGGGTTGTTCCGGCTGTGGTGGATCCCGGAGGGCGCGCCGCCCACCCAGGGCACTTACGTGCGCTACGACCACGAGGCGATGATCGGCATCGTCGCCCTGGAAGCGCATCGCGCCGGGGCGGTGGTCGTCGGCGAGGACCTCGGCACGGTCGAACCGTGGGTGCGCGACTACCTGCTGCTGCGCGGCCTGCTGGGCACGTCGATCCTCTGGTTCGAGCTCGACCGGGACGGCAACGGCGGTCCGCTGCCGGCTGAGCGCTGGCGCGAGTACTGCCTGTCCTCGGTCACCACCCACGATCTGCCGCCCACGGCCGGCTATCTGGCGGGCGACCATGTGCGGCTGCGCGAATCGCTGGGATTGCTGACCCGGCCCGCCGCCGACGAGCTCGCCTCCGACCGCGCGGAGCTGGCGGGCTGGATCGCGGAGTTGAACCGGGTGGGCTTGCTCGACGAGGGTGACACCGACCCGGACAGCGTCGTGCTCGCCCTGTACCGCTATCTCGGGCGGACGCCGTCGCGGCTGGTGGGCGTCGCGCTGACCGACGCGGTCGGCGACCGGCGGACCCAGAACCAGCCGGGAACCACCGACGAATACCCCAATTGGCGGGTGCCGCTGACCGACCCCGACGGCCGCCCGCTCCTGCTCGAAGACGTGTTCACCGACGCCCGGGCGGCCGCACTGGTCGACGCCGTGCGCCGGGCAATCGCGCCCGCGGCCGTCGAAACCGCGCCTGTTAGCTTCTGAGGCCATGAAGGTTTCCGTCGTCGCCCCGGTGACCGACGGCGTCACCGCGGACCCCGAGTGGATGGTGGGCTTCGCCGGGCACCTCGAGCGGTGCGGGTTCGAATCGATCGTCGTCGCCGAACACACCGTCCTGGCCACGACCTACGACAGCGTCTATCCCTACGACAGTTCGGGGCGCGTCGGGATGGCGGCGGACTGCCCGATCCCCGATCCCCTGGAAATGTTGGCGTTCCTGGCGGCCCACACCGCCCGGCTCGGGTTGGCCACCGGCGTACTGGTGTTGCCCAACCATCATCCGGTGATGCTGGCCAAACGCGCGGCGACCCTCGATGTGCTCTCGGGCGGCAGATTGCGGCTGTGTGTCGGCGTCGGCTGGCTCAAAGAAGAGGTCCAGGCGTGCGGCGCCGCCTTCGACAGCCGGGGCAGGCGCGCCGACGAGCAGCTGGCCGTCCTGCGGGCGCTGTGGGCCGAGCGGCCCCAGGGCGTGTCGCACCACGGGGAGTTCTTCGACTTCGACAACGTCATGTGCTACCCCAAACCCGTTGCCCGCGAACGGCTCCCGATACACATCGGCGGGCACAGCAAGGCGGCCGCGCGCCGCGCCGGTCGGCTCGGCGACGGGTTCCAACCGCTGGGCGTCACCGGTCCCGAACTCGCGTCGCTGATCGCGCTGATGCGCGACGAGGCCGCCGCGGCCGGACGTGACCCCGCCGCCCTGGAGGTTTCGCTGGGCCACCTGGTCACGAAGATCGATGCCGAGCGGGCGGGCGCCCTGGCCGATCAGGGGGCCGACCGCCTCGTGCTGGGCATGCCGCCGACGACCGACATCGAGCAGGCCAAGGACTGGCTGTCGGCGTGCGCGCAACGCCTTTCGTTGATCGCGTGACCGCGATGACCCTGTCAGCCGACGACCGATCCGCGCTCAGCGACCTGGTGCACCGCTACGCGGCCCGGGTCGACGAGCGCCGATTCGATTCCGTGGCAGCGCTTTTCACCGACACCGCGGTGCTGCAGGTGCCCGAACCGCCCAAGTCGCTGGAACCGATCCAAACCCATCGCGGTCGGGACGCGATCGCCGCCGCCGTCGCCACCGTCGCGGCGGTCGTTCGCACCGAGCACGCCATCGTCGGCGAGGTGTATGACGGGGGCGACCGACCGGGCACCGCGCGCGGTCGCGTCGCGTGCGTCGCGCACCACTGGGACCGCCGCGGTGACGAGTTGGTCGACGTGGTCTGGCACCTGCGCTACGACGACTCCTACGAGCTGACCGACCGCTGGCGGATCGGCCGCCGCGCCTTGACCATCAATGCGATCGAGACCCGTCCGGTCCGCCGAGTCCGGCCACCCGACGCGAATTAGCTCAGAAGCATTCGCCCGTTAACTGGGGCACACCTGCTTGACCCACCCGTCGACAAGCTTGTTGTTCTTGGTGTAATCCGGGTCATCGAAGTGGGCGCCGCCCACGCTGGCGAAATGTTCGATGGCATCTTTGACCGAAGCCGGCGGGTTGTATCGCTCCAGGGTGTCGGCGGCCTTGCGCGCGGCGTCTTTGTCCGATGCGGCCAGCAAATCGACGTTCGCCCCGGTGACATCCACGCACTGGCTGGAATCCAGGGTTGCGACGGCGGGCGCGTTTGCGGAACTGGTATCGCTCGACGCAGCGCTGGACGAGCTGGTTGCTGTGGAGGTCGAACGACTGCTCGTGGCCGAACTCGCCGGAGAACTCGCAGGTTTGCTGCTCGAGCAGCCGGCCATTAGCGCCGCCGCAAGGACAAGGGCCGCAATCAGCCACCGTCGCATCATGTAAACCTCCAAATCGAATTGTATTTTTATTTGCCCGGACATTGCCTGTCGATGCGCGGTCATCCGGACGCCGTACAGTAACCCAACTTTGGTGGGAACGCTCGGCTTTGTGCCGCGAATTCATTTTGCTGGCGGGTGCCAAACGCCGCCGTTTCGGCGGGATCACGCCGTGGGCGGCGGTGCAATAGCGCGGGACCCGCTTCCGGAACCCGGCCTGCGCGCCGATGGGTGGCGCCCGGCGCACCGGACCGGGATCATCCAGACACTTGTGCCCAAATCCACAGGCGCCTTTAAGGAACCGTATATGCGGCGATATCAGCGGATTTATTGGGCAAATGCTGAAACGTCTATCCGTGCCGGGGCGGATTTTGCCCGTCGGCAACTGTTGCCGGCGGCCGCACCGTCTCGGACGCCGCGTGGCGGCGCTTTTCTTCCCGATCGAGTCCAATTAATCCAATTGCGTTCGTGTATTTTCGGCCGCGTGACGAACACCGAACATCGGAACCGCAACGTCGACACTCCTGAAGCCCCCGCGGAACGGCAGGCACCGAACGGCAACGTATCGACACTCGCGGTGGGCACGCCGCTTCAGTCCGCCCCGGACTACCGCAACGAGATCCACACCGCCGAAGACATCATCGATGTCGAAACCTACGGTGGCGGTTTCGATCTCACCCGGCGGGCGACCGCGCCGAAGCTGCGCATCGGCCGCGACCGGTGGTTCAACCTGCTGTGGCTGATCCCGATCGGTTTCGCCCTGCTGGTCGTGGGCGTGGCGATCGGCAAAGGCCTGCACAACATGCCGGCGGTGCAGTCGTTCATCCAGCGCTACCCGGGAACCGACACCCACACCGGCGTCAGCCCGGGCCTGCCCGCATGGATCGGGTGGACCCACTTCTTCAACCTCTTCATGATGATGTTCATCATCCGGACGGGCATCCAGATCCTGTGTGACCATCCCCGCCTTTACTTCAGCCGCAACGCCACCCCGGGCAAGGACGAGTGGTTGCGGGTGGGGCCGCCGGTGCCCGACGACGAACTGTGGACCGCCAACGCCGACACCGTCGCGCTCCCGCCGCAACTCGGGCTGCCCGGATTCCGGCATTCCATCGGGCTGGCCCGGTGGTGGCACCTCGGCATCGACGTGCTCTGGCTCGTCAACGGGTTGGTCTTCTACGTGCTGCTGTTCGCCACCGGCCAGTGGCGCCACATCGTGCCCACCAGTTGGGATGTCTTTCCCAACGCCGTATCCGTTGCGGTGCAGTATCTCTCGCTGGACTGGCCGAAGGACAACGGCTGGGTCGCCTACAACGGCCTGCAGCTGCTCGCCTATTTCACGACGGTTTTCATCGCCGCGCCGGCGGCCCTGATCACCGGCTTGGGCATGTCGCCGGCACTGTCGCAGCGCGTCCACTGGCTGAGCAAACGGCTCAGCATTCAGCACGCGCGCTCCCTGCATTTCGTTGTGCTGGTGTACTTCTTGTTCTTCATCCTGGTCCACGTGACGATGGTGTTGACCACCGGCGCGCTGCAGAACCTCAACCACATGTTCGCCTCGCGTGACGACGACAGCTGGGTGGGTTTCTGGATCTTCGCCGCGGCCATGGTGGTGACGGCCGTCGCCTGGGTGTGGGCCACGCCCTTCACCATTCGCCATCCCCGGGTGATCCAGCGGGTCGGCTACGCGCTCGTCGGCCCGTTCCAGCGCCTGCTGGAGCAACTCGACCCGAAGCCGGGCGCCTTCACCGAAAAGGACATCTCGCCGCACCACTGGCGCAACGGCCGCCTGCCGGAGACCGTCGAATACAAGGAACTGGAGGCCAACGACTTCAAGGACTGGCGGCTCAAGGTCTACGGTCTGGTCGAGCACCCGATGGAGTTCTCGCTCGAGGACCTGCAGGCGCTGCCCTACCACGAGCAGATCAGCCAGCACTTCTGCATCCAGGCCTGGTCGGGCGTCGCGAAATGGGGTGGCGTGCAGATGAAGACGATCATGGACATCGTCAAGCCGCTGCCGGAAGCTAAATGGGCGGTGTTCTACTCGATGGGCCTGGGCGCGACCGGCGGCATCTATTACAACGCCCACCACATCGGTCAGATGGATCACCACATGACGATGCTCGCCTACAACATGAACGACCAGCCGCTCCCCTACATGCACGGCAAGCCGCTGCGGTTGCGCAACGAATTGCAGCACGGGTTCAAGCTCGTCAAGTGGATCAAGGGAATCGAGTTCGTCGCCGACTACCGCGACATCGGCAGCGGCTACGGCGGTTACAGCGAGGACCACAAGTACTTCGGGCGGCATCAGACGCTGTAGGCCCCGCGCACGCGTCGTTTGTTCCGACGGCGATTCGGGTAGCTCCACGGAAGCGCCCGAACGAAGCGACCGGAGGAGGCGGCCATGACGCACGGCCCTGTCGACAGCACCACCCGCCGGCGCGGTCCCAAGCCGGATTTCGACGATTTCGGGCGCACGCCCGGACTGGTCATCGTCGGGGCCGCGGTCCTGGCGTTCGCGGTGTGCGTGGCGACGTTCGCGCTGGGCGACGCCGGCGTGGGGGTGGCCGCCGCCATCTTCGCCATGCTCGCGTTCGGGGCCGGCCTGGCATGGCTTGCCATGGACCGCAGGCGGATTCGCGAGGCGGAGCGGGACTGGCCGTTCGGCCACGCGGCGCGCTAGGCGCTCTCGACTATTGCGGCGAGCCTATTGCAGCGAGGCGAGGTTTTTCACGGACTTTTCCACATCGGAGCGCAGAACGCGGGCAACCAACCCTCCGATCGGACCGCTGAGCAATCCGCCCCGCAGGTCGGCGGTGAGGTGAAAATCGGTCCCCGGATGCTTGTCCGTGACGGTCATCGCGACGCCGAGACGAATCCCGCCGCGCCCGCGACCTTGCAGCTCAATCGATTTCGGTTCGTCGTAGCGGGTGACCGTCCAGTGAATGACGTTGCGGAAACCCTTGACCTTCACGCACGACGACACGCAGGTGCCCTCCTCGATCTGGTCGGGAATGGGCCCGCGCCAGCCGGCGAAAATCGTCATCCACTCGTCGAATCGGCTCAGGTCGGACGCCAGCTTCCAGGCGGCCTCCGGGTCCACCTTCGACGACACCGAAACATCTACTCGTGCCAAGTCCTGCCGCTCCTCCCCAGACGATGATGGCGGTTGGCGCCGGCACGGCAACCCGAGCCGCCAGCGCGCACCTCGCAGGTGAGTACCCCGGCCGGGCCGGGCCTATGCGTTACCCGCTAGGGCCAGGTTTCGTTCAATTGCTGGGCCACGTCGATTATCTGCGCGGACTGCGACTGGGGCGCGTCGATCTCCTCGGCGACGTACTGGGCGACGAACCGGCGGATCTCGCCGTCGACTCCGGCGAGGATGCGCAATACCTCACCGCGGAAGGACTTCGACGACACGTTGACCGTGATGTCCGAGGGACGCGGCTTGGCGACGTCGACGATCAGCAGCAGCGGCTCGGCGGCCCGCGCCGTCGCCCGCAACGCGATGTCTCCGGAGACCACGAACCGCTGCTTGTCGAGCCGAAGGTCGAGCAGCAGATCGATCGACAGGGGGATGTGGATGACGAACGTGATGCTGTCACCCAGGCGACGGGTGACCTTGGGTTCGTGGATCTTGACGTTGGCGCTCACCTTGGCGATGCCGCCGGGCCCCTGCGCGATGGGCTCCATGGCGAACTCGTTGCCGGCGATGTCGGCGAAGGCGGCCGCGACACGCTCGGGGGTGACGGCGACCTCGAAGAATCTGCGTCCGAACTCTTCGTAGGTGAGATAATCGTGATTCTCCATAGGCTTATACCGTCTCATGTCGGCCGTCGGAACCGTCGCTGATCTGCACGCGTCGCCAAAAATCCGCGTCCCGCCCGGATCACCGGCGATTCGGCCACGTTGTGAAGCACGCCACACGGGGGGCCGTTCGATTCGGTGCGGCGGCCGGTGGCCTGGGAGGCTTGTTGACTTGGGAGGTGTTTTCGATGTGCGCCCAGATGGTTACCGACCGGCGCTCGGACGTGTCGCCCGCGGGCGTGCTCACCTGGCTCGGCGGCGGGCAGTCGCGGGAACTGGGTGAGCGCCACGAGCGGTCCACGCACGCCGTGGCCGGCGCCGTGGTGTTGTTCGGCGGGTTGCTGGCCTGGTTGGTCGCGACCCTGGCGGTGAGCGAGTCGGCCCGCTGGCCACTGCTTGCGGTCGTGCCCCTGACCCTGGTCTTCGGCCTGCTGGTCGGCGCGGTCACCCGCGCCACCACCTCGGGGTCTCACCGCGGCCGCCCCGGCGTTGCCGCACGCGCGGTGGTCGCGGCGGCGCTCGGCGTCGTCGTCGGTGAACTTGCCGCCATCGTCCTGCTATCCGGCTCGATCGACCACCGCCTCGACGAACGCGCCCTGCGCGGCGCCGGATCGACGGCCCCGGTCGCGCAGTCGTCGGCGGCGCTGCAGCAAACCAGGAGCGCGCGCGCCGCGCTCGACGGCGCCGTCGACCGGGCCCACCAGCAGCAGGATCAGGCCCTGGTCACCGCGCGCTGCGAATACCATCCGACTCCCGGCTGCCCGCAAACCCGAATCACCGGCGACCCCGGCGCCGGGCCCGAAACACGAACGGCGAACGAACTTCTCGCCGACAGCCAGCGCGAACTCGACAGTGCCCTGGCCGCACGCGACCGCCAGGCGCCCGCGCTGGACGCGACGATCGCGCGCCAGGAGCGAGCGCTGGACGAAGCGCGTCAGGGCGTGGTCGCCGGCGCCGATCACGGACTCGGCGCGCGCTGGGTCGCGATGAACGACCTGGGCGCTGGCGCGCTGACGCTTCGGCTGCTGACCGACGCCTTTTGCGTGCTCCTCTACCTGCTGCCGCTGATCCTGGGCCGCTGGCGCGGCGAGACCACCCACGATCGCCACACGGCGGCGCGCGCCGAGCGCGAACGCGCGGAACTCGAGGCGGACACCGCGATCGCGATCAAGCGGGCCGAGGTCCGTCGGGAGGCCGAGATCATGTGGGCCGAGCACCAGCTGACCCAGGCCCGGCTGGCCATCGAAGCCCAGACCGAAATCGACCGGGAGCAGCAGCGCCGGCGGATCGCGGATGCCATCGAACCTCCGGTGGTGAAGGCATCGTCGCAACGCGCCTTCGAGCCGGCCCTCGAGCCGGCCCAGGACGACATCTACCTGCCCATCGCGGCGGAAGCCGAGGCGGCCAGCCGCGCGGCCATGGGGCTGCAGACCCCGACGCACAGCGCCGAGGTGGAGAACTTGCCTGCGCCCGTCGCGCGGGAGGTCGCGCCCCGTGAAGAGCGCACCGCGTCGCCGATTCCGTCGATTCCCGACGCCACCAAGGCGGCCGCGCGGTGGATCCGCCCGCTGGTGCCGCCGTTCGTCGCGCGGGTGATCGACACCACCAGCGCGCCGCTGCGCACCGCTCGCCAGGTCTTCGAAGAGGTCGAGGAGATCACCTTCGCCCTGCGCCGCACCCACAAAATCACGCTGGACTCCGAAAGCTCCGAGCCGGGCCAGGGGGCCGCCGCGGCCCCCGCCAGCGAATCCGATTCCCCGAGAAGCGGATTCATCGACTCGTCGCGCGCGGACCGTCCGGTGGTGACGCACCGGCAGGTGGGCGGCCGGGCGCGGCGTGGCCCAGCGCTCGGCACGTCGCAGCGGGGCACGGATCCGGAACTGACGCGGCGGGACGGACCGGCGGAGCTGGATTCACCCGCCGGCCCGCGACAGCTGCCGCCCGCCTGACGACCTGCGCTGGTAGAACCTGCGGACCCGGGCCCGGTTGCCGCAGTCGGCCGCACTGCACCAGCGGCGGTTGTGCCGGTGGCTGGTGTCGAGAAACAGCCACCCGCATTCGTCGTCGCCGCATCGCTTGACGCGCGAGCCCGGGGCCCCGGTCAGGAACGTCACCGCCTCCACGGCGAGCCGGTGTAATGGCGTGGCCGTCGTCAACGCCGTCTCCCGCCAGCCCGCCGAGCCCCGCTCGACCACCAGGCGCCTGGCCCGCAGCGCGGATCGGTAAGCGCCGGCCACCACCTCGCCGTCGCGCGCCGATCCGCTGCCGGTCCAAATGCGGTGAAGGGCCTCCCGCAACTGCCTCGTCCGCTGCACGGTTCTTTCGGCCGCGCCCGGCTTCCCGGCCTCGGCCAGTGCGCGCGACTCGCGCGGCGACAACACCCCGGCGTGCTGTGCCCACGCCACCAGGTCGGAATAGTCCACCAAATACTCCGTGCGGCGGTCGGGGTCGCCCCGCCAGGCCACCGTGTTGACCAGGTCGACCGCGGGATGTCCACCGCGCAGGTCGAGACTGGCCGCTGCCGACCGCACCATGAAAATAATGCTAATGGGTAATTGATGATTTACCCATTAGCACGACGGGTATCCGTTCGGGCATGGACAGTGTGCGCGCGAGCTCAGTGGACCGGATCGGATTGGCAACCGGGGCGTTGTGCGTGTCGGCGTCGGCGGTCCTGCTCAAGTTGGCCGGTACCACGCCGGCCACCGCCACGGCGGCACGCTGCCTCATCGCGTTGCCCGTCGTCGTGGCCCTCGCGATACCGGAATGGCAACGCCGACATGGCTTGTCGCGCCGCGGGCTGCTATCGGCCGCGCTGTGTGGCGCGTTGTTCGCCGGCGACATGTTGTTGTGGACGCAGGCCATCCCGGAAGTGGGAGCGGGGCTCTCGACCGTCCTCGTCAACGCCCAGGTCGCCCTCGTGCCCCTCCTGGGCTGGCTGGTGGACCGGGAGAGGGTCGCACGCCGGTTCCTGCTGACCCTGCCCGCCCTGTTGCTCGGCGTCCTGCTGGCCGGCGGCATGCTCGAGCACGGGATTTCCGGGAGCGATCCCGCGCGCGGAACCGTGCACGCCGTGGGGGCGGCGCTGTGCTACTCCGGATTTCTCTTTCTGTTGCGCCGCGGCGGCCAAGCCGGTCAACCCATGCAGACGTACAGCGTCGTGCTGGCGACCTCCGCGGTGGTGGCGGTGGCCGTCGGTCCGTGGTGGCACGGCCTGCAGGTGTGGCCCGGCTGGCGTGCGGCCGGCTGGTTGGTCCTGGTCGCAGCAACCGGGCAATTGCTCGGATGGCTGCTCGTCGCCTTCTGCTCGGGCCGCCTGCCCAGCACGGTCAGTTCCGCGCTGCTGTTGCTGACGCCGGTGGGCGCCGTCGCGCTCGGCGCCGTCGCGCTGGGCGAACGCCCGTCCGCCCTCCAGCTCGCCGGTTGCGCGCTCGTGCTGTTGGCGGGCTACCTCGGCAGCGCGCGAGAATCCGCACCCGCTAACCACCGCGCCGAGGCGCCCGAGGCCACCCTTGCGTCGCCAGCGGCCGTCTATTCGTCGCCGAAGGCCTCGAACAGTTGCGGGAGGAAGCCCGCCAGGTGATTCATCTCCTGGGCGCAATGCACCATCAGGTTGCGCGCGCTGGTCTCCGCGTTACCGAGCACCCGCGCGGCGATCGGGCGCACCGCCCGCGACGCGACGCCCGGCACGTTGCGCACCTCGATGTGCCGTCCGCCCATCCAGAAGCGCGACCGCATCTCGGCCCCGGCCGGGGTTGACCGGACGTGGTGGATGAACCATCCGACGTCGACGGGGGCCTCGCTGGAGCCCAGCCGGGCACAGATCGCCACCGCCGCATCGCTGTCGGGCGGGCAGCCCATGCTCGCCGGATCGACGAATTGGATTGCGCCGTTGAGCATCGTCGAGCCGATGTACTCGCTGATCAACGACCAGCGTCCGATGTAGCGCCGGCGACTTCCGGCGCCCTCGTCATCGCGGCCGTCTTGCCGCTGCCCTTTCCAGGCGGCGCTCAGGTGCGCCCGCGGGTGCCACAGCTTGTAACGCCGGGTGTCGCAACCGTGCCAGCCGAACCACCAGGACCACATCGCGGGCGTGACGTCCGGCATGTCGGTGCGCACCGACACCTGGTAACCGCCGTCGTCGAGGACCCCGTAGCCATTCTCGGTCCGCTGGTAGCCGTCCTCGGCGACGCTCGCGGCGTCGTCGAACGCCGGCAGCGCCATCGCGCCTTGCGGCCCGTGGTTCAGTGCCTCGACGACATGGCTTGGCAGCGGGGCCATTTCGGGCATGAAGAACTTGCCGAACGGGGTTTTCGCATCGTCGTCGCGGTAGCCCAGATACAGGTTGCCGCCCATCACAGTCGCCCCATCCAGCTGTTGAACACGCCGTCGGGGTCGTACTCGGCGCGCACGCGGTCGAGCTTGGCCATGGCTGCGTCGCTGGCGAACCGCGCCGGCCGCCGGCCGAGGTTCTCGTCGGCGAGTTGAATGCCGATGGCGAACTCGGACATCGCGGTCATGTTGGACTGCGCCCAGTCGGCATACTTCGTCTCGTCGGCCGGGTCCTTCCAGGACCCGTAGAGCGCCAGGTAGATGTCGCCCTCGATGCTGTAGGCCATGTCTTGGCGCGGCGGGCAGGGTCCCCAGTTCAGCCACAGAAAGTGCGCGGGATGCGGGGGCATCGTGTCCAGGATCGTCCGGATGCCCGGCAGCAGGTCTGCGGCCGGCGCCGAGGTCCACATGTTGTCCACCGCGTAGTGATGGTCGGACAGGTAGTGGCTCATCGCGACGTCATACCAGGTGGGCAAATCGGTTGGCAGGTAAGGAATCTTGACGAGCGCTTGGTCGGCGACCGGGCAGGTGCCGAATAGCGACAGCGCCTTTTCGGCCTCCTCCTCGGAGTCGGCAAACGCCGGCGACGCGAACGAGATGCACGGGACTTCGATGCCCATGTTCGGCTCGCCGCGGGAGGCCACGGCCTGCAACTCGACGCGGGGGTCCACGTCGGCGCTGACCGCGCGGGCCCAGGTGAAAACCTCGTCCGCCAGCTCGAACGGATAGACGTAGACGCTGGTGCCGCACACGGCGGGGCGCGGATAGAGCTTGAGGTAGAACGCCGTGACGACGGCGAAGAAGCCCGGCCCCGCGCCGCGCGCCGCCCAGTAGAGATCGGCGTTGTTGCTGGGGTCGCAGTGGATCTGTTCGCCCTCGGCGGTGACCACGTCGAGGCCGACGACGCTCTCGCAGGCCGGTCCGTAGACGCGGCTGTTCCAGCCGTAGCCGCCCTGCAGCAGGTAGCCCCCGAGGCAGACGCCCTTGCAGTGGCCGCCGGGGAAGAACAGGCCCTGCGCCTCGAGCTCGGCCATCAGCAGGCTGCCGCCCTTGCCCGGGCCCACTCGGGCGAGGCCCTGCTCGGTGTCGATCGAGACGTGGTCGAGGCGGCTGACGTCGAGCAGCACGGAGCCGTCGCGCAGGTGGCTGGCGGCGAAGCTGTGCCCGCCCGAGACGACGCTGACTTTCAGCCCGTGGGTGGTGGCGTAGCGGATGCCGGCGACGATGTCGTCGGCGTCGACGGCCTGCAGGATCACTTCGGGATAGCGGTCCGGCACCCGCTGGTGCCACACGGTGCGCCGGCGGGCCGCCTCGTAGCCGTCATCGCCGCGGAAGTGGTGCCGCCCGTCCGGTAGCCCGCTCATCCGAATCCCCTTCGATTCGTAATTCGGATCTTCACGATCCGCGATGCGGAACACTATAGTGGACGGATGCCGTCCCCGGGGAGAAATCATTCGGCCGCTCGCGACGAAGGGATCCAGGTGCTGCGGCGCGCCGCGGCCGCGCTGGACGAGATCGCCGCGGAGCCCGGCCGGCTGCGGCTCGTCGACCTCGGTGAGCGGCTGGGCCTGGCCAAGTCCACGTCCCGCCGGCTGCTGGTGGGCCTGGTGGAGGTCGGGCTGGCCAGCGTCGATTCCCAGGGGCGCTTCTCCCTCGGCGACCGCTTGCTCGGGTTCGGCAATTCCGACGGGGCGCGCCTTTCGGCGATCTTCCGGCCGACGATCG
Source organism: Mycobacterium sp. E2989 (assembly GCF_001667595.1). Taxonomy (NCBI): domain Bacteria; kingdom Bacillati; phylum Actinomycetota; class Actinomycetes; order Mycobacteriales; family Mycobacteriaceae; genus Mycobacterium; species Mycobacterium sp. E2989. The sequence goes on from NZ_LZJX01000119.1 coordinate 22,616, forward strand.
AACGGGTGGCGCGGGCGACCGACGGCGAAACGGTCGACCTGTCGGTGCTGCGCGGGCAGCGCATGTGGTTCGTCGACCAGATCGAATCGACGCACCGCCTGCGCGCCGTATCGGCCATCGGCGTCCGGTTCCCGCTGGAGTCGACCGCCAACGGCAAGGCGGCGCTGGCGGCCCTCGACGACGCCGACGCCGAGGCGGTGCTCGCGCGCCTGCCCGCCGAGACCGCCGACCGGCTCCGCGCGGAGATCGACGAGATCCGTTGCACGGGAATCGCTTTCGACCGCGACGAGCACACCCCGGGGATCTCCGCGGCCGCGATCGCGCGGCGCGCCACGGCCGACAACATGGTCGCCATCTCGGTGCCGGCGCCGACGGAGCGTTTCGGCGAAAAAGAAGAGCGCATCGTCGCCGCCTTGCGGGCGGCGGCCGAATCGCCGGCCTGGGCCCGCTGACCTCTTCGAGGTGATGTTGGAGACGGCCGGGTTTACCCCTCGAAAGCTCGGCCGTCCCAACGGGTCAGCAGGGCACCGCGGCCGACGCGAACAGCTGTCCCCACTCGTGCCGAGCCGCGGACTGCGCATCGGTGAAGCTCGGTGTCTTCTCGCCGTCGCCGGCCAGGTGCACCAGCGCCCAGGCCATCGCGAATACCGGCACCTTGTGCCGCAACGCCGCGCTGTGCAGCTCGTCCAGCGCGGCGTCCGACGGACAGCGGCGCAAGCCGATGAGGATGCCCCGCGCGGTATCGAGAATGCGGCCGGAGTGCGGGCCACACGAAGTCTGGGCGGGAACCCAATTCGTCGTCATTGATGGATACCTCCTGCGGCGCCGTCGCGAATCCGCACTCGCGTAGCGGATGAGGAATTCCTGCGCTACGCATCGTCGCGGCCGCAAACCTCAATAGCGCCCTGTGCCATGATTTGTCGATCGGGCACGTTGTGCCAGAGCACCGCCGAGATCGATACGCGCCCGTGACCGTTTCGGGATCGGCTGCTAATCAACCAATCCCATGTCGTCCGGGAGTTTCGCGATAGACCGCGTAATTCGAATTAGCTTGCCAAGGCGAGTAATTCGTCGAAACCGCTGACGATCGCGTCATGGAAAACGTCGTAGTCGGGAATCGCGGTAGTGTCGATGTTCAAACCGAGCGCGCAGGTGTCGACGTACGTGAGCAGGGTGACGTTGACCGCCGATCCGATCGTGGGGCCGAAGGCATATTGCGCGCGCACCGCGGCGCCACCGAGGAACACCGGCACCGGAACGCCGGGCACGTCGCTGGCCACGAAATCCACGTGACGCAGGACGGAGCCGATGTACCACCGGGGCGCCAGGTTCAGCACCCCGGCGATCAATTGCGTGTACGGCAGCGACCTTTCGTTGCGCACGGCCGCGGTGCGCCGCCGTATCGCCGCGATGCGCTTCGCCGGATCGGCTTCGCCGACGGGCACGTCGAAGCGCATCAGCGTGATCCGGTTCCCGCCCATGCCGTCGTCTTTGGTTCGAAGGCTGATCGGCATCGAGATGTGCAAGTCACCCACCTCGACGCCGTGCTTCTCGTGGTAGATGCGCAGTCCGCCCGCGACCCCGGCGACGAACGCGTCGTTCAACGCCCCGCCGCAGCGGTGGGCCGCCTCCCGCAGCGGCCGCTTCGGCACCTGATGCACGCCGAGGCGCCGGATCAGGCCGCGGTCGGTCGCCAGCGACGACCCGGTCCGGTTTATCGGCCGGACGGTTCGGTAGACCGACGCCGCGGTGGTCGCCGCGGACCGGATGGTGGCCACGGGCCGCCGAACACCGTCGTACATCAAGCGCGGCACGCGGGTGGCCGCGCCGGTCAGGGCGCCGTTGAGCAGGCCCGTGTCATAGCGCACCGCATCGCGATAGCCCCCGAGCAGCGACGACTCCCCGACCTCCGGTTCGGGCGGCAGGGATTCGAGCGGATACAGATCTTCGGAGAGATCGAACAGGTTCATCGCGATCTGGACACCGCCGACCCCGTCGGTGAGCGCGTGGTGGAACTTGCAGATCATGGCGGCCCCACCGTCTTGCAGGCCGTCGACGAACGTGGTCTCCCACAGCGCGCGGGCCCGGTCGAAGTCCTGCATCTCGGCCACCCGCGCCATCTCGAGCACGTCGTCGAGGGTCGCGGGCGCGGACAGGGTTGTTCGCCGCAGGTGGTAGTCCAGGTCGAAGTCGCGATAGTTCTCCCACCGCGGCGGGGCCGGCGGGGGCGACTGCACCACCCGCTGCCGGAACATCGGCAGCGTGCGGCTGATCAGGTCGAACCGCGTCCGCACTTCGTCCCAGTCCGGGGACCGGTCCAAAAGCACGACACTGACCACGGTGGATCGCAGCCGTGGGTCACTTTCCATTGCCCAGGTGAACGCGTCGCTGGCGCGCATGAATGCAGTCATGTCGGTCTCCTCGCACCGAACGTACGACTGCGGGCGGCCCAGGTCACCCGGTTATCGGCACGCGATGACTTTGGTCCTCATAGATTGCGCCTTTCGTCGATGCGCCCTAGAGAATGGCGTTGAGGTCCTTGGCCCTGGCGATGTCGTCCCAGTCGACGTCGAGTTCCAGCAGGATCTCCTCCGTGTGCTGGCCGTGTTCCGGCGCTCGTGCGGGCCCCGGCGGGGTTTCGTCGAACTGAACGGGCGCGGCGACGATCCGGTACCTCTCGCCGTAATCGTCGACGTTGGTGATCACATACCCGTTGGGCTCGACCTGCGGATCGTTGAGGGTTTCCCGCGGCGTCGCCAGGGCGCCCCACACGCCGGGCTCGTCCTCGAGCGCCTTTTGCCAGTGGGCCAGGTCGTGGCGGGCGAACACGTCGGTCAGGATCTCGGTGGCGGCCGCCGCGTTGGCTATCAGGTTGCTGGACGGCACGAAACGCTCATCGGTCGCGAGCTCGGCCAGGCCCATGCGCCGACAGAAACCCGCCCAGAACTTGTCCGGCTGCAAGAACACCAACTGGATCCACCGGCCGTCCCGGGTCTTGTACCTGTTGACGAGGGGGTTGATGGCCAAGCCGGGCGGTGCGCCGGGGATGCCGTCGATGTCGAAGAAGTCGGCCGCGCAGATGGACGGCGCAATCGCCCACATCGCCTGGGCCAGCAGCGACGAATCGACGATCGTCGGCTCGCCGGTGCGTTCGCGATGAAACAGCGCGGCGCACACGCCGCCGGCCAGCGTCGCCCCGCCCTGCAGGTCACCGAACCCCGGACCCTGCACGGCGGGCGTCTCGGTGCCGAACGGCGTGAGCGTGTAGGCGACGCCGCCCCGCGCGAGGTAGGTGGCCGCGTCGAACCCGCCGCGGTCGCGATCCGGCCCGCGCACCCCAAGCCCCGTGCCGCGCGCGATGATGATTTTCGGGTTGAACGCGCGGATGTCGTCCACGGTCAGCCGGGCCCGCTCCAGCGCGCCGGGAAGCCAATTGGTAAGGAACACATCGGCACTGGCCAACAGGCGGCCGAACAGCTCGCGACCGGTCTCGGACTTGATGTCGATGGCGATGCTGCGCTTGCCGCGATTGCCCAGCTCGAGGATGAAGTCGGCATCCGGGCGCGCCGCCTGCCGGGTAAACCCGCCCACCACCAGGGCGCGCCCCGGATCACCCGAGGCGACGCCTTCGACTTTGATCACGTCGGCGCCCCAGTCCGCCAGGGCCGCACCGGCCGACGGCACGTAGGTCCACGAGGCCAACTCGACCACCCGCACCCCGGAAAGGACACCACCGCGCACGTCCGACATTCCCGACTCCTCGCCCAACGACCATTCCTTGCTATTTTAGATATTCTAGCTAGTCTAAGGCGTAGCGGTAGACCCGCTGCAGGTCAGGGCAGTTTTTTGGAAAAGAGATGCGATGGATCCGACCGTCGGCGCCGTTCCGACACCCGTGACCGCGCATCCGGGCGCAACCGGGTCGCCAACCGCGCCACCCGCTTCGCGCGGGCGGCGACGCAGACGAATCGCATTGGGCCGCAACGCGGTAGCGGGACACGGGACGAAGGACGGGCGATGGGCAGGGTAACGGGCAAGGTGGCCGTGATCAGTGGCGCGGCGCGCGGTCAGGGGCGTTCACACGCGCGCATGCTGGCCGCCGTGGGCGCGGACATCATCGCGGTGGACCTGTGCGCCGACATCGAGACCAACGAGTACCCCCTGGCCCGCCGGGAGGACCTGGACGAGACGGCCCGGTTGGTGGAGAAGGAGGGCCAGCGGGCGTTCACCGCCGTCGCCGACGTGCGCGACCGCGCGGCGTTGTCCGCGGCGATCGACGAGGGCGTCGCCGAATTCGGGCACCTGGACGTCGTCGTCGCCAACGCGGGCATCTGCCCGCTGACCGCGGGGCTGCCCCCGCAGGCGTTCGCCGACGCGGTGGACGTGGACCTGGTGGGCGTGCTGAATCTGGTGCACGCGAGCCTAAAGCATTTGCAAGCCGGCGCGTCGATCATCGTGATCGGTTCCAACGCCGCGTTCATGTCGTCGATGAACACCACGGGCATCGACGGGGGCCCCGGCGGGGCCGGGTACGCCTTCGCGAAACTGGCCGCCGCGCACTATGTTAACGACTTCGCCCTGGCGCTGGCCCGGTTCTCCATCCGGATGAACGCCGTGCACCCCACCAACGTCAACACCGACATGCTGCACAGCCCGCCGATGTACCGGGCCTTCCGGCCCGACCTGAAAGAGCCGACCCGCGAGGACGCCGAACCGGTCTTCCCGTTCGTGCAGGCGATGCCGATCCCCTACGTCGAACCCGAGGACATCAGCGAGGCGGTGCTCTTCCTCGCCTCCGACGCGGCGCGCTACATCACCGGGCAACAACTCCGTGTCGACGGCGGGGGCTTTTTGAAGGTCAAGCCGTGGTCGGGTGCGTGATCGCATGAGCGAGGGGGCGACGGGCGTCGAGCGCCGGTTGTACGAACTGATGGCGCTGATGAAGGCGGCCGACGACCGGCTGTCCAAAGGCATTGGCACCGGCGAGTTCATGTGCGTGTACTGGCCCTCGCGCGGACAGGAAGCCATCGCCGCCGCGATGGGGGTCGCGCTGCGCCCGGACGACCAGTTGGTGACCACCTACCGCGGCCTGCACGACCTCATCGGCAAGGGCGTCCCGCTCGAGGAGATCTACGGCGAGATGATGGGCCGCACCGTCGGCGCCGGCCGCGGCAAGGGCGGCACCATGCACATCGCCAATCCCGCTCGGGGCGTGATGCTTTCGACCGGCATCGTCGGGGCCGGACCGCCGGTGGCGGTGGGGCTGGCGATGGCGGCCAAACGCAAGGGCTCCGATCGCGTCACGGCGGTCAGCTTCGGCGACGGCGCCACCAACACCGGCTCCTTCCACGAGGCGGCGAACATGGCCGCGCTGTGGGACCTGCCGATCGTCTTCGTCTGCCAGAACAACCTGTACGCCGAGATGACCCCCACGGCCGACACGATGAAGCTCGAACACGTCGCGGACCGGGCGGCGGGCTACGGCATGCCAGGGGTGCGCGTCGACGGAAACGACCCGCTGGCAGTCAAATCGGCGGTCGAGGACGCACTGCGACGCGCCCGCGCAGGCGAAGGCCCCACCTTCATCGAATGCGTGACGTTCCGGTTCCGCGGCCACTACTTCGGCGACCGGATGCCCTACATCCCCAAGGATCAGCTGGCCGCCGCCATGGAGGCCGACCCGGTCCCCCGATTCCGCGACCACCTGGCCGAAACCGGCATCTGCGATCGCGAAGACCTCGACCGCATCGACGACGAGGCACTCGCGACGGTGGAAACGGCGCTGCGGACCGTGCTCGCCGCGGATTCGCCCTCGATCGACGAGCTGGACCTCGACGTGTACGCGACCCCGATCAAGTTCCCGGTGTGAGCAGGCAAGACGACGACATGCAAGAACAAGAGATGACGATGCGCGAGGCGCTCAACCTCGCGCTGGACCAGGCGCTCGCGGCCGACGCCCGGGTGTTCTTGCTCGGCGAGGACATCGCCGACCCAGGAGCGTCCGGGCCGACCGCGGGTCTGTCGACGAAGTACGGCCACGAACGCGTCTTGGACACACCGATTTCCGAAGCGGCGATCGTCGGCGCGGCCATCGGCGCCGCCATCGACGGCCTGCTGCCGGTGGCCGAGATCATGATCATGGATTTCATCGGCATCGCCGCCGACCAGCTGATCAACAACGCGGCCAAGCTGAGATTCATGACCGCCGGACGCACGTCGGCGCCGATCACCATCCGCACCCAGGTCTACTCCGGGCTGGCCACCGGCGCCACGCATTCGCAGAACCTGGAGGCGTGGTTCATGCACATCCCGGGCATGAAGGTGATCGTGCCCGCCACCCCGCGTGACGGAAAGGGCCTGCTGACGACGGCGATCTTCGACGAGGATCCCTGCCTGTTCGTCGAAACGATCCGGTTGCAGGGCAAGAAGGGGCCCGTGCCCGTCGACCCCGGGTTCTCAATCCCGTTGGGCCAAGCCGACATCAAGCGGCCCGGCACCGACGTGAGCCTGATCGGTTACGGGCGCTGCGTGCACGACGCGCTCGCCGCCGCGGCCGCACTGCAGGAACAGGGTGTGAGCGCCGAGGTCGTCGACCTGCGCACCCTGGTGCCGCTCGACGTCGAAACCATCGTCGACTCCGCCCGCCGCACCCGCCGGGCCGTCGTCATCCACGACGCGGTCCAATTCGCCGGTCCCGGAGCGGAGATCGCCGCGATCCTGCACTCGGAGCTGTTCGCCGAACTGGCCGCGCCGGTCGAACGAGTCGCCGCCCGATTCGTGCCGAACCCGGCCGCGGCCGCGCTCGAGGCGCAGGTATACCCCTCGCCGGAGCGGATCATCGCCGCCGCGCAGCGGACCCTCGAAAAGACGGGTGCGGGGGCGAGAGTGCATGGCTGACTTCATCATTCGCATCCCGCGGGTCTCGGTGGCCGTGTCGGAGGCCGAGCTGACCGGTCTGCTCGTCGACGCCGGGGAGCACGTGGAAGCGGGCACGCCGATCTACGTGATCGCGACCGAGAAGGTAGAGCAGGAAATCGAAGCCGGAGCGTCGGGCACCGTGCGGTGGACGGGGCAGGTCGGAACCACCTATGACATCGGCGCCCAAATCGGCGTCATCACTTCGTGAACCAGGAAAGGTGAGCACGTATGGATCTCAACGAGACTCGCGAGAGAATCATCTACGAAAAAGAAGGGCCCATCGCCCGGGTCACGCTGAACTGGCCGGAAAAGGCAAACGCCCAGGACCAGAAGCTGGCCGAAGAGGTCGATGCCGCGCTCCTGGACGCCGACCGCGACTACGACATCAAGGTGCTCGTCCTGAAGGCCAACGGCAAGGGCTTCTGCTCGGGACACGCCATCGGTAACAACGCGGTCGACTACCCGGCGTTCGTCGAGGGCGCCAAAGTCATGGGCACGCCGTGGAAGCCGCAGGCCGACCTGTTCGTCAAGCCCGTGCTCAACCTGTGGGAGTTCTCCAAACCGACCATCGCCCAGGTGCACGGATACTGCGTCGGCGGCGGCACCCACTACGGCCTGACCACCGACATCGTCATCGCCTCCGAGGACGCCTACTTCTCCTACCCGCCGCTGCAGGGCTTCGGGATGCCGTCCGGCGAGTGCTCGATCGAGCCCTGGGTCTTCATGAACTGGCGGCGCGCGGCCTACTACCTGTACCTCGCCGAGGTCATCGACGCCAAGAAGGCGCTGGAGGTCGGGCTGGTCAACGAGGTGGTGCCACGCGACCAGCTCGACGACCGGGTGGAGGCCATCGCCCGCCACATCGCGCAGGCGCCGATGACCACGCTGTTGGCCACCAAGGCAAACCTGAAGCGGGCGTGGGAACTGATGGGCATGCGGGTGCACTGGCAGAGCTCGAACGACCTTGTCGCCCTGGCCTCCATCAGCAAGGACGTCCAGGAGCTGATCCAGACGGTCTTCCGGGACAAGGTGCTGCCGTCCGAGCAGGCCCGGCGCCAGGCCGCGGCGGCCGCGTCGACCGACGGCGCAACGGCCACTTAGGTTTTCCGCGGGGGCTCGCCGGTGAACATCGCCGACCACGCCACGAGGGCCGGGCAGGCGCCGGCCCTCATCGTCGCGGGCGGTGACACGATCTCGCACTCCGCGCTGTACGCCCGCAGCCAACGCGTCGCCGCCGCGCTGCACGACGCCGGGCTGCGCCCGGGCGACGGCGTGGCGCTGGCGCTGTCGAACCGGCCCGAGTTCCTCGAAATCACCTGGGGCTGCCAGCTTTCGGGCCTCTACTACACCGCGGTCAACACCCACTTCACCCCCGACGAGGTCGCCTACGTGATCGACGACTCCGACGCGCGGGCGGTGTTCGTGGACTCCGGCATGCCCGAGCTCGCCGCGCACGTGCGCGCGGCCAACCCGGCCGTCACCGTCCACCTCGCGGTCGGCGGCCACCTGGCCGGCTGGCGTGACTACGAGGACGCGCTGGCGGCGGCGGGCGACCCGCCCCCGGTGTCGGACGGGTCGGAGATGCTGTACTCGTCGGGAACCACCGGGCGGCCCAAGGCCGTCCGCCGGCCGCTGCCCGTCGACGGCAACGGCTCGTGGGCGCAGGCCGTGCTGGAGCTGGCGCTCACCCACAAGTACGGGATGACCCGTCAGAGCGTGTACCTGTCCCCCGCACCGCTCTATCACGCCGCGGGAGTGAACTACACGATGGCCGTCAACCGCGTCGGGGCGGCGGCGATCCTGATGCGCAAGTTCGACGCCGAGACCGTCCTGCGGCTGATCGAGACCCACCGCGTCACGCACGCCCAGTTCGTGCCCACCATGTTCGTGCGAATGCTCAAGCTGCCCAAGGCCGTTCGGGAACGGTATGACGTCTCGAGCCTGCGGTGCGTGATCCACGCGGCCGCGCCCTGCCCGGTCGACGTCAAACATCAGATGATGAAGTGGTTCGGGCCGATCATCCACGAATACTACGGCGGCACCGAGGGATTCGCGGGAACGACGATCGGCCCGGAAGAATGGCTCGCCCACCCGGGTTCGGTGGGCAGACCGATGTCACCGGTGCACGTCATCTCCGACGACGGCCAGGAGCTACCCGCCGGCCAGGCCGGCGAGTTGTTCTTCGAGGGCGGGCCCGCGTTCGAGTACTTCAAGGACCCCGCCAAGACCGCGTCGGTGTCCAACGACCGCGGCTGGCGCACCCTGGGCGACATGGGATACGTCGACGAGGACGGATACCTCTACCTCACCGACCGGTCCACGTTCATGATCGTTTCCGGCGGGGTGAACATCTACCCCCAGGAAATCGAGAACCTGCTGATCATGCATCCCAAGCTCGTCGACGCGGCCGTCTTCGGGGTCCCCAACGACGAGTTCGGCGAGGAGGTCAAGGCCGTCGTGCAGCCGGTCGACGGCGCCACGGCGGGACCGGACCTCGAGGCCGAGCTCATCGAGTACTGCCGGGCACACGCGGCCGGCTACAAATGCCCGCGCACCGTCGAATTCGTCGGCGAATTACCCCGGGACCCGAACGGAAAGCTGTACAAGAGGCGCATTCGTGAGCGTTACTGGCAGGGGCGGGCATCCCGAATCCTATGAGCGAGGGAATGGACATGGTGACCACCCGGAAAGTCAACGCCAACTGGACCCCACTGCCGGTCCCGCTGGCCGTACAAGCCGCCGACCGCATTCCCAAACAGCGGTACTACGACCCGGAATTCTTCGCGCTGGAGAAGGAACTGCTTTGGCCTCGGGTCTGGCAGATGGCATGCCGGCTCGAGGAGATCCCCAAGCCCGGCGATTACGTCGAATACGAGATCCTCGACGAGTCCGTGATCGTGGTGCGCCTCGACGCCGAAAATGTCCGCGCCTATCACAACGCCTGCCGCCATCGCGGCGTAAAGCTGGTGGAGGGCAACGGTAATCGGCGCACGTTCGTGTGCCCGTTCCACGGGTGGTGTTGGGGTATCGACGGACGCAACACCTTCGTGCTACGGCCCGAGGAGTTCGACGAGCACAACCTGGACCCGGAGGATCTTCGGCTGGTTTCGGTTCGATGCGAGCTCTGGGGCGGATGTGCGTGGATCAACCTCGACGACGATGCCCCGCCGCTGCGCGACTGCTTCGAGCCATTCGCATCGATCTACGACGCCTGGAGGGTGGAGTCGCTGCGCGTCGAGTGGTGGCAGTCGTGCCGGCTCCCGGTGAACTGGAAGCTGGCGACGGCCGCGTTCATGGAGGGCTACCACGTCCCGCAGACCCACCCCCAGTTGTTGCCGTCCAGCATGCCCAAGCAGCCCGACGCCGCCAAGCCACCGGGACTGGCGCGGACCAACCTGTACTTCATGCGCACGCTGGGCGAAGGCATGGCGGGCATGACGCATGAGAACGACGTCCGCATCGCCGAGGGCCTGCAGGACATGGAGCTGCCGGCCGACCCGGCCGCGGCGATGGCCCTCTGGCGCAGCACCCTCAACGACGCGATCGTCCACTGGCATCGGGCCCGGGGTTGCGACATCCCCGACCTCAACGAGCTGGAGCGGCGCGGCATCACCGAGGCCATCAATTTCGCGTTCCCGCACTACTTCCTGCTCCCGCAATACAGCAGCGCCTCCTCGTATCGGATCCGCCCGCTCGGCCCCGAGGAAACGCTGTTCGAGATCTGGTCGCTGACCCGCATCCCACCGGAGGAGATCACCGGCCGGCCGACACCGCCGGAGCCCATGGCACCCGACGACCCGCGCTGGCCGCCGATCCCCGCGCAGGATTTCTCCAATCTGCCCAGACAGCAAAAGGGATTGCACTCCAAGGGGTTCGAATACATGCGCCTGTCCAGCCGAATCGAAGGCCTGATCTCCAACTTCGAACGCGTCATCGACGGGTTCCTCGCCGGCCTGCCGTATGAGGCCCTGGTGCCGGCCATCCAGAAGACCAACACCACCATCGACGTCCCGATCGCCGATCTCGGCCTGCACGCGACGTCGGAGGCACGATGACGACCCGGTGGGATCGCTGTGTGGATCTGCTCATCGCGGGCAGCGGCGGGGGCGGCATGGTCGCGGCGTTGGCGGCGCTCGACTCCGGAATCGAGCCCCTGGTGATCGAGAAGCAGCCCCTGGTGGGCGGTTCCACCGGACTCTCCGGCGGCATGGTGTGGCTGCCGAACAACCCGTTGATGCGCGCCGACGGCATTCCAGACTCGCACGAGGACGGCCTGGCGTACTTCGACGACGTCGTCGGCGACATCGGCCCCGCGTCGTCCCCGGCCCGCCGTGAGATGTTCCTGACCGCCGGCTACGAGATGATCAACTTCCTGACCCGCAAGGGCGTCCGGTTCGTGCGCTGCCCGGGCTGGAGCGACTACTACCCAAACCACAAGGGCGGCAACGAGGCCGGTCGCGCCATCGAATGCGTGCCCTACGACGCGGCCGCCCTGGGCAGCTGGCACGACCGGGTCCAGCCCTCGATGGCCAAGAGCTACGGCGGGTTCGTCCTCAAGACGAACGAGCTGCGTTCGGTGCAGTACTTCAACCGGTCGCCGCGAGCCTTCGCGGTGGCCATGCGGGTGTTCGCCCGCACCAGGGCGGCGCGGCTGCGCCGCCGGGAGATGCTCACCAACGGCGCGTCGCTCATCGGCCAGATGCTCAAGGCGCTGATCGATTTGCGCGGCGAGCCACCGATCTGGACGGGCGCGGCCATCGAGGACCTGATCGTCGAGGACGGGCGTGTCGTCGGGGCGCGCGTCGCGCGCAACGGCACCGCGCTGAACGTCGGGGCCCGCAAGGGCGTCCTGCTCGCGGCGGGGGGTTTCAGCCGCAACGCCGACATGCGCCGCCGCTACAGCGGCGAGCAACCCAACGAGGGCCTGTGGTCGATCGCGAACGCCGGCGACACCGGTGAGGTGCTGCAGACCGCCATCCGGTTGGGCGCCAAGACCGACCTGATGGACGAGGCCTGGTGGCTGCCATCGGTTTTCATCGCCGACGGTGGAGACGCCGCCCGGGCGCTGGGCAGCGGCCGGCAGCGGCCCGGCGCGATCTACGTCGACGGAACCGGCCGGCGATTCTGCAACGAGTCCAACTCCTACGTCGAGGTCGGCAAGGCGATGTACGCGAACAAGGCGGTGCCGTGCTGGATGGTCTTCGACGAGGGCTACATCGGCCGGTACGTGTCGGGCGCCAACCCGTTCAAGAAGCGCAGCCTGCCCGAGGAACTCATCACGCGGGGCGCGGTCATCCGGGGCCAGACCGTCGGCGACCTCGCGCGCCAGATGGGCGTGCCGGCCGACGCGCTGGAGCAGACGATCAAGCGCTTCAACGGTTTTGCGGTCAAAGGCCTCGACCCGGACTTCGGGCGCGGCCAGTCGGCGTACAACGACTGCCTGGGCGATCCGGGGTATCGCCCGAACGCCGCCCTTGGCCCCCTCGCGCGGCCGCCGTACTACGCCACCAAGGTCGTTCCCGCCGACGTCGGGACGTGCGGCGGGGTGATCACCAACGAGCACGCCCAGGTGCTCGACGAGGACGACTGCGTGATCGACGGGCTGTATGCGACGGGCAACATCACGGCGACGGTGATGGGCCGCAATTATCTGGGCGCCGGCGGCAGCATCGCCTACACGATGGTGTTCGGCTATGTGGCCGCCCGCCACGCCGCCGGCCGGCGGCTCGCCGGTGAGCGAAACCGCTAGAGATCGCGGGCAGACGCAGAATCGCCCAATCGCACGCCGAAAGATGCGACTTTGCGTCTGCTCGCGCTAGGGATTTTCGTCGCGGCCGACGAAATCGCGCGGCTTCATGCCCGATTGCTTCAGCTCGGCCCGCCGCGCCTGGACGTCGGAGGCGGCGCCGACCATGTTCGTCAGGATGTGGCTCACCTGCAGGTGCACCCGCATGCCCATCAGTTCCCAGGCGCGCTTGACGTTGTTCTTCACAGCCATCAGCGTGGTCAACGGGATTTGGGAGATCTTGCGCGCCATCTCCTCGACGACGTCGTCGAGGTCGTCGCGGGGCACCACCTTGTTGAGCAGGCCCCAGTCGAGCGCCTCCTGCGCGGAGAGCGTGGGGGCCAGCAGCAGCCAGTCCATGGTGCGATGCCAGTTCATCAGCAACCACGGCTCGATCATCGTGTGCCCGCCCGGCTCGCCGAGGCTTTGGGCAAGCGGCATCTGGAAATACGCGTCCTCGGACGCGACGCAGAAGTCGGTGAGCAGGCCGAGATAGATCCCGCCGCCCATGCAGTAGCCGTGGATCGCGGAAATGGTCGGCTTGGGAAACTCCCACAGGTACAGCGTCGGCCACAGGAACAGGTCGGCGGTGCCCTTGTACAGATCCTCGAACGTCTCGCCGAAGTCCGGATACGGATTCTCGTCGGGTCCCCAGCGAGCCACGTGCCCGCCGCAGAACCCCTTTCCGTTGGCCTTGAGGATGACGACCTTGATCTCCTTGTCCCGGTCGGCCTCGTGCAGGCACTCGTCGACTTCGGTTACCAGCACCGCATCCTTGGTGTTGGCCTTGTCGACCCGGTTCAGGATGATCCGAGCGATCGGCGGTTCGCGCTCGTAGATGATGGCTTCCAGGACCCGCCGCTCCATGCGCGTGACCTTACCCGACACGCCGATCGGCAGGATGGGAAAAGACACGCCGCATCGGGCGCCGCAGTTGCGCGATCTTCCCGCGGCCGAGCGCGGATTCGTTGGACAATGGACCGCGGTGCGGCTGGGTTGCCCGCGACCGCAATTGATGATCGCGACGGCGAGTGGAGGTTTCATGGCGACTGCCCGGGACCGGGTGAACCAGCTCGACTTGGTGGCCCGCCTCAAGTCCTCCTACCCCGAACTCCCTGATGCGCCAACGCCCGACCTCATCGATCACGACCGCTTCGCCGCCTATACCAAGACCCCGCACGATGTCGGGGGCGAGCCGGACGCCCCGTTGAGCTTCGAGAACAAGCAGTACGAGATGTGGGAAGAGAACACCTACGTCATGTGCGAGCTGCTCGGCTGGCGCGGGATCTGGCTGTCGGAGGAACGGCGCAGGATGGGCAACGTCGATCTCGGCCGCACCATCTATCTCGGGCTGCCCTATTACGGCCGGTGGCTGCTTGCGGTGGCGCGCGTCCTCGTCGAGAAACACCACATCGGCCTGAGCGAGCTGGCGGAACGAATGGCCGAAGTCAAGGCGCGCTATGCGGGCGGGCTGCAAGGCAGGGCCTTGGCGGCCGAGCCCCGCTGCGAAGGGGATCCCGAGGGGGTGCGGCGCAACGAGCACCACCTCCACGCCGTCGGCAAGGGCGATCCGCAGGTGTATGCCGGACAGGCCGGCCCCCCGAAGTTCGCAGTCGGGGAAAGGGTTTCGGTCCGGGAGCTACCGGTGCTGTTCTACACCCGCACGCAGGAGTATGTCCGGGGCGCCACCGGGGAGATCGCGGCGGTCTCCTACGAAAGCCCCGCGGCCGAGGACGAGACGTGGGACGCCCCCGATCAGAAACCCGAATGGTTCTACATCGTTCGGTTCAACCTCTCCGAGCTGTGGGACGGCTATACCGGGCCGGCCAACGACACGCTGCAGACCGAGCTCCCCGAGCGCTGGCTCGAGGCCGCAGGCTAGTCCCGCCCCGTCGAACGTGCCCTCATCGAATCGCGAAAGGACTTCCAGCATGGCCGATCACGACCACGATCACGACCGCACCGCCGCGCCGATGGTCGACGAGGTCACCGACTTCGAAGTCCTCGAGATCGCGTTGCGCGAATTGTGCATCGAGAAGGGCATTTTCACGGCGGAGGAGCATCGCCGCTTCACCGAGTACGCCGAACAGATCGGTCCGACGCCGGCCGCCCACATGGTGGCCCGGGCGTGGCTCGACCCGGACTACAAGAGGCTGACGCTGTCCGACCCGCTGGCGGCCAGCAAGGAGGTCGGGGTCGACTGGTTCGAACCCACGGGTTTCGGAACACCCAGCGACTTCACGGCTTTTCACGTCCTCGAGGACACGCCCACCCTGCATCACGTCATCGTGTGCACGCTGTGCTCGTGCTATCCGCGGCCGATCCTCGGCAACTCACCCGAGTGGTACCGGACGCCAAACTTTCGCCGCCGCATCGTGCGCTGGCCGCGCCAGGTGCTCGCGGAGTTCGGCCTGTATCTGCCGGAAGACGTCGAGATCCGGGTCGAGGACTCCAACCAGAAGCACCGCTTCATGGTGATGCCCGTGCGGCCCGAGGGAACCGACGGCTGGACGGAGGACCAGCTGGCCGAGATCGTCACCCGCGACTGCCTGATCGGTGTCGCGCTGCCCAAGCCCGGGGTGACGACGAACGCGATCATCCAAACCCGCCCCGCCACGCATCCCGTCCAACATTGATGGAGCCGAACGTGAGCACGCCCGCTGAGCCGGCGATCGCACCGCTGAGGAAGATCGTCGAGCGCAACCAGGTTTGGAGTCGGATGGCGGCCGAATACGGGGTGGACAATCCCGTACCGCCGTGGAAAACCAGCCTCGACGGCATGTGCGACGCCCTCGACCGAAGCCCTTGCGGCCCGGACGTTTTGAGCTTCATTGACCGGCGCAACGAAGAGGACGCCCTGTCGGCGACCGTGTACGCCGGCCTCCCCTATCCGGAGAACCGCTTGATGGCGCTGGCGCACTCGCTCGTGGCGCGCGGCGTCATCGACGAGGACGAGTTGGCAAGGCGGCTGGAGGCGGTGCGCGCCAGGCTGGAATCCTGACGTCACGCCCGCGCCAGCAACCAGGCCTGACCCTCGCCCTCCCCGGCGGCGACCACGTCCAGTTCGGTAAAGGCCGCCATGAGCTCCCCGGCGGCCGCGCGAAACGGCCCGGGGGCGGCCCCGACCTCACTGAGCACCGCCATCGCCAGCAGCCCGCCGGGCGCCAGCCGGTCGATGATCGCCCGGTCGAGGCGCCGGTCGCGGAATCGGTGGCACAGAATGACGTCCACCGGCGGCCCGGCCGGGAGCCCGTCGTCCAGGTCGGCGGCCTCGAAGCCGCACCGATCGCTCACCCCGGCCCGCCGGGCCAGGTCGCGCGCCTGGCCGACCGCCACCGGTGACACGTCCAAGCCGAGCACCCGCAGCCCACGCCTCGCGAGCCACACCGCGCCGAGCCCGGACCCGCACGCGAGATCGAGAGCCGTTCCCGCAGTGGGCAGTACGTCCGCGTGGGGGGCCAGGAATTCGGGCGGCCCCACCGCCTCCACCGACGGCGGTGTCTGGGTCGCGTACCGCTCGTCCCAGCGACGCCGGTCCGCCTCGGCCATGGTCGCCACTCTAGAGCCAACCGCTTCGCGCCTGATTCTGGACGGCTGTCCGCAAATCACGCCAGCGGACACCGGGCCATAGCGGAGAACGCCTTCCTACACTGGACGAGTGTCTAGAGATGCGGCGCGGCGATCGGACCGCCGGCCGGGGCAGACGATCCGCAAGGTCCTCGACGCCGGGCTGGCGGAGCTGCGCGAGTCGTCCTACGCACGGCTGACGATGCGCTCGGTGGCGAGCCGCGCCGGAGTATCGCCGGCCAGCGCCTACACCTACTTCCCGTCCAAGAGCGCGTTGGTGGCGGCGGTATACCTGCGATTCCTGCGCGAGCTGCCGGTGCACACCGACGTCAACGACACGACGAAGACTCGGGTCAGCGCGACGCTGCGGGACATGGCCGTCGTGGTCGCCGACGAGCCCGAGCTGACCGCCGCCTGTGGCGCGGCCCTGATGGCGGACGACCCGGCGGTCAAGCCAATTAGGGAGCAGATCGGCCACGAGGTGTCCACGCGGATCGGCGCCGCCCTCGGGCCGGGCTGGCCCCGCGCCGTGAAATCCACGCTGCAGATGACCTTCTCCGGCGCCCTGATGACGGCCCGCTTCGTCAGCTTCGACGAGATCGCGGGGCAGCTCGACGAGGCCGTCAACCTCATCCTGGGCGCATCGGTGGCCTAACCGGCGGCGCGGCAACGGATTAGCGGCCCGCGGATCGGGCTTTCCGCCGCGCCCGACGCGTGGTGCACATCCGGACTGATCAGCCCCCTGAAGAGGCTATTATCCAGCTGTGGGGTTCACCGACTACGGGTTTGCCGCTCGTTAGATGCGCAGTCACGGTTGGGCAGGAAACACGCCCGCCTCCGACGAGGAGGCCATCGAGCGCATCCTGGATGCGGCCGACACGATCGTCGACGAACGCGGCTCCGCACTCCGGATCGCCGACGTGGCGCGGGCGCTCGGGGTCACCCGTCAGACGGTCTATCGATACTTCCCCGGCACGCAGGCGCTGTTGGTGGCGTCGGCGATGCGTTCGGCCGACGGCTTCCTGGATCGGATGGCGGCCCACCTCGGGGGCGTGACCGACCCGGTGGTGGCCATGACCGAGGGCCTCGCGTTCGCCATCGAGGAACTGGCCTGCGACAACCAGGTCGAGTTCGTGCTCAATCAACGCAGGGGCCACAAGGTCTCGATCGTGTCGGACACCGCCCTGGCATTCGGCCGGTCGATGCTGCACCGCTACGACATCGATTGGGAGAGCTACGGTTTCGACGACGCCGGCCTCGACGAACTGAACGAGTTCAGCCTCCGGTTGCTGCACTCGTTCCTCACCGACCCCGGGCGGCCCGCGCGCAGCGGTGCCGATCTGCGCCGATACCTCACCCGTTGGCTTGGGCCGGCGATCGCCTATCCGCAGATCATGCGCGCGATGGACGCACTGCAGGGCCCCGCGCCGCAGCGCACGCGACGGCGCCCTTCCAAGGCATCCTGACCTGCGTCTGCGAGCGGCGTTGACGACCACCGGAAGGAGCGGGCATGGCGGGCCTGGGACAGATCGCACTCAATAGTGCACCCGTTTTCGGCGGCGCCATGCTGGCCATCGCCGCAGGGCAGTTCAGGGGGCCGGACTATCGCGGCCTGATCGCGCAGGACATGGACTTGCTGGAACGGCTGCCGCCCGAAGCCGCCAAGCGGCGCGCCGATTTGCAACGCAGCATCGACGCGCGCATCGACGACCTGGTCGCGATCGCGGACCGGAATCAGGCGCTGCGCAGGGCGGCGCTGTCGTACCGGGGGAACTGGCGCGACATGGTGCTCGTCATCTGCGCGGTGCTGTTCACCATCGTCTGGTGGGACGTCGACCACAGCAGGGGCAATTGGCTGCCGATGTTCGTCTTGCTGATCCTCCTCACCATCGTGAGCGCCGTGTATGCGTTTCGCGGCGCGCTGCGCGTCGCCACGTCGTACCTGCACCGACGACACGCCCCGGGCGGGGACACGCCGGGGTAGCCCCGGCGTCGGCCGCAACCGCATAACGCGCGCACTTTGTCACCCTGTGACAAAATCACGCTGTGCAGGCGAACACCCTCGGCAAGCTGATTTGTGCTGTCCTTCTACCCTTTTCGGCGCTCACCGTCGCTCCGGTCGCGGCCGCCGAACCGTGCCCCGATGTCGAGGTGGTGTTCGCCCGGGGCACCAACGAGCCGCCCGGCGTCGGCCGGATCGGCCAGAGCTTCGTCGACACCCTGCGCTCCCACGTGGGCGGCAGGTCGGTCGGCGTCTATCCGGTCGACTACCCGGCGACCACGGACTTCCCCCGGGCCGCGGACGGCATCAGCGACGCCGGGGCGCACGTCGAACACATGGCGGTGTCCTGCCCCAGAACCCGGATGGTGCTGGGCGGATACTCGCAGGGCGCGGCCGTGATGGGTTTCGTCACCGAAAGCGCGATGCCGGACGGGGTGCACCTGGTCCGGTCGCTGCAGCCGATGCCGGCCGAGGTCTCCAGCCACGTGGCCGCGATCGCGCTCTTCGGAAAGCCATCGAGCCAGTTCATGAGCATCCTCAACGAGCCGCCCGTGACGATCGGCCCGCAGTACGCGGGCAAGACCATCGAGTTGTGCGTGCCCGGCGACCCGGTGTGCTCGGACGCCGGGAACCCGGTCGCCCACCGCCAGTACGTCGAGGCGGGCCTGGTCGACCAGGCGGCCGACTTCGCGGCCGGTCGCCTCTAGGCGGGGGCGCCCGGCGTCACCGCGGCCCGGCCTCGAGGACCTCGAGGGCCGCATCGACGTTGGGCATGATCGTCGGGCCGTAGCTGTTCACCAGCTGCCCGAGCGCGCGGGCGATGTGCGGCCCGACGGCGCCGGCGGCGAGCACCTCCTCGGCCAGGACGATCCCGTTGACCACGTGCGCGGCGCTCAGGCGGCCGTCGGCGGTCACCTCATAACGCCAGTCGCCGATCTGCACCCGCTCGGGCTGAGACCGGAAGAAGCCCCGCCGCGCGGGGACCAGGATCACCCCCGGAACCCCGCAGAACACCCGCAGCACCAGCCCGACTCCCCCGGGCCCCGCCAGGGCCGTCCCGACCGCCTGGCCGACGCGCTGGTGATCGAGGGTCGTCATCAATCGCTCATGGGCAGGACGAACGACGGGGTCAGCGTTTGCGCCTCACCGCCGCGCCGCACCGCGGTGCCGGCCACGTAGAACTCGACCGTGTGGTGTCCCCACGCGTAGTTCGAGATCGCGAAGTGCACGCCGACGACGCCGGTTCCGCCGTCGCGCTCGGCCTCACTTTGCATCCGGGACATGGCCAACTCCCGGGCCTGGTAGCTGCCCTGCGTCCACTGCGGCATCTCGGCGTTGCGTCCAACCTGGCTCAGGGTGCGCAAAAACCCTTGCACGGCAATGTGAAACACGCAGTTTCCCATCACGAACGCCACCGGGGCGAATCCGGACCGCAGGAGGGTCGTCAGATCCTGCCCGGACAGGTGGCTGGTGAATGCTTGCCCGTTGGGGCGCCGGTAGGCGCCGGGCTTCGCGACGTATCGCACCGCGGTTCCAACGGCGATGAACTCCAGATGCTCGCCCTCGCCCTGATGGCGCCATTCGAGACGGACGCCGACCACGCCGTCGGCGCCCAGCGAATCGGCCTCCGCCTGCATCCGCGACATCGCATTCCAGCGCGCGCGATAGGTCGCGTCGGTTAGCACGGGAAGTTCGGATTGTTGCCGGATCCCGGTGAACTGGTAACCGACGTGGTAGACGGAGACGCCCATCACGAGTTCGATCGGCTCGAACCCGGCCCCGTGCAGCAAGGCGAATTCGTTGATCGACAGATCGGAAGTGAACACTTTGCCTGCATGCGACAGCCGTTCGCTGGCCACGGGGTCGAGCGGGTTCGGTTGCATTGTCAAAACACCCTCCTGCGGTTCGCAGGACAGCGTAGGCCGCCCGCACCCACAACGTGCGACTTCGGGGTGGATCGAGGGCGAAATCACGGTGCGCTGACGACGCCGCGCCCGGCCCGGCGCGCCGCACCCGCGACGCGCCGGGATCGGTTTGCTGCCAATCGGTGGTGGCCGGCTCAGCGCGCGGGTTGCGCGGCGCCGATCATCTTGTGCAGGTCGTCAATCGACCAGGGTTCGGCCTCGTGGTGGTCGCGGTAACCCAGCAGCCGCGGTGCCGGCCGGTCGAAGCGGCCGACGAATCCGCCTGCGGCAACCAGGATTTGGCCCGTCACCGCCCGGGCCAAGTCGCTCACCAAATAGGCGTAGACCGGGGCCACGAAGGCGGGCGGCGCGCTGTCCAGCGAGGCGCGCATGGTCATTTCGTCCAGCAGCCCCCGGCGGTGCAGGTCCGCGATGTGATCCTCGTACTCGGCGCCGCTGGACAGGCGCGTCCTGGCCCCGGGACACACGACGTTGGCCCGCACGCCGTGCGCCTTGAGTTCGGCGGCGATCGCCATGGTCAGGGCGTTCACCGCGCCCTTGCCCGCGGGATAGCCGGTCCCGCCGTAATCACCCAGAAACGCGACCGAACTGGTGTTGACGATGGCCCCGTGGCCTTGGGCGGCCATGACGCGTGCCGCCGCGCGGCACGTGTGGAACGCCGTCCCGAGGTGGGCGCTGATCAGGCGGTCGAAGTCCTCCGGCGAGATGTTCAGTATCGAGGACCCGGCCGGCTCGGCGATGCCGGCGCAGTTGATCAGGGCGTCCAGCCGCCCGTGGCTGCGCAGGCAGTCGTCGACCAGCGCACCCGCGATGCGCTCCTCGTCCGCGGGACCGACCACCGCGCTGGCCCGCCCGCCGGCCCCTCTGATTGCGACGACGGTCTCCTCGACCGCGTCCGCGTCCCGCCCGTTGACCACCACGCCGGCGCCGAGCGCGCCGAGCAGTTCGGCGACCGCACGCCCGATCCCGCGGCTACCGCCGGCCACCACCACTGCGCGCCTGTCCAGCAGGCGGGCACCCGCGCCTGCCATCAGGGGAGCCGTAATGCGTTGGGCGCAAACCGGTCTCGGCGCACGCAGAGACCCGGTCGCGGGAGGGTGGTCACGAACACTAGGCGAACAGTACCCAGCCCCCACGGAAATGAGAACCGCGGCCGGCGCAGCTACGGCCGCGGCGAGGGTCCGGCGTTCTTGCGACCGCGGCCTGGATATCTGCCCGCGGTTCGCCGCCGTCCGGTCGGTTCACAACGGAAACTGTTCAAAAACTATCTGAATCGAGTTGGGGCAAGCGATCGCGGGCGTCCGCGATGGGGCGTATAGTCACCAGTGAAGTCCGTTATGGACGTGTCGCCGTTTAGCTCAAAGCGGCCTGTCAGCCGCACTGCTGCTGAGCACATGGCTCCGGCGAAAACCACCTCGAGTCATCTCATTGGTAGCCCTGCGTGTTGGGAATCGACCCGTCCTGCGGATACAGGTGCAGTGAGGCGACTCTGCGCATAGCTGCCAGGCCTCGTTGCACACGACTCAGAGGAGTGAGTCAGCAATGCCAAACCGATTGTGCACCAAAGTTTTCAGGATCAGCCGCGCCACCACCGGGCGCGTGCGCCTATGACCGACGTACTAGCCCCCAGCCGTCCCGCCGAGTGCCGCGACAGCAAGTCCGACGATTCCTACGACGACGTGGTCGAAATGTTCGTGGCACTGCGCCAGATGCCGGCCGAGTCGCACGAGTACGGCCGCCAGCGCGAACGCATCGTGGCCCGATGCCTGCCGCTGGCCGACCATGTGGCCAGCCACTTCGCGCGCCGGGGCGAAGGCCTCGACGACCTCGTGCAGGTGGCGCGCGTGGGGCTGATGAATGCCGTCAACCGATTCGACCCGGCCAAGGGGCCCAGCTTCATCGGTTTCGCGGTCCCCACCATGATGGGCGAGGTTCGGCGATACTTCCGGGACTACAGCTGGGGCATGCGGGTGCCGCGGCGGTTGCGGGAACTCCACGTGCAGATCAGCAGGACGACGGGTGACCTGGCCCAGAAGCTGGGGCGTGCGCCCACGGCCGGCGAGTTGTCACAGGTGCTCGAGGTTCCCCGCGAGGAGATCGTCGAATGCCTGGTGGCGGGCGACGCCTACCGGCTGGATTCCCTGGACGCGCCGGTGGGCACCGACGGTTCGGGTACGCCCCGGTCGGTCGCCGACGCGGTCGGCGGTATCGATCCGCAGATCGAGCACATCACCAATCGGGAGGCGCTGCGCGTCCTGGTCGCCGGCCTTCCCGCGCGCGAACGCGAGGTTTTGCGGATGCGGTTCTTCGAATCGATGACGCAGAGCCAGATCGCCGAGCGGATCGGGGTGTCGCAGATGCAGGTGTCCCGCATCCTGGCCAGCACCCTGCGCTGCCTGCGCGACCAGCTCGAATAGGTCGTTGCCGGCCCTCAGGAGCCCTCGAGCGCCACTGCGGCGCGACGTCCGCAATGTACTGTGCGATTCGGAAACGACTCGACTGTGGCGCCGCAGGCCGCCCTGGAAGGGAGCTCGACTTCGATGAGGACTTCACGGACGGTGACAGCGGGCGTCGCGGTCACGGCGGCGCTGGCGGTGGCGGTAGCGGGGTGCGGCGGCAAGAGTTCGACGCCCTCCACGTCGAAACCGGCATCGTCCAGCTCGGCGACCAGCGCGACCAGCGCCGCACCGAGTTCGTCGGCGGCCGCGCAGCCCAACGAGTACACCGGGCTGCTGATCCAGGCGAGCGACATCAACGCCCCGATACCGTTCACGGCCGCCCCACCGACCAGTAACCCGAACGGCCAGCCGGGCGTCGCGACGACCTTCAAAGACGACGACGGCAGCCACGTCATCAAGGACACGATCCAGGTGTTTGCCGACCCCGGCGCCGCCACGAACGCGCTGAACGCGGCCAAGGGCGCTCAGGGTGACGTGATCAAGAACCCGACCACCCAGGCGGCCAACGTCGGCGCCGGCGGGACCACCTTGTTGGGCAACTCGCCGGACCGCAGCAAGGGCGTGACGATAGTGCTCTTCACCGAGGGCAGGGCCTTCGTCACGCTGCAGTTTGACGGGCCGCCCGACACGCTGGCACCGACCGATTTCGTCAACGACGTGGCCCAGAAACAGGACGCGGCCGTCAAGAAGGGGCTCGGCGGCTGAGCGCGAGCTGACCGCCCACAACCCGAGGAGCCCGATGAACGTCATCAACGGCATGCCGGCCCACGCCCTGCTGCTGCACTTCGTGGTGGTGCTGGTGCCGCTGACCGCCCTGTTGGAGATCGTGTGCGTGCTGTGGCCGACGGCGCGCCGCGGCCCGCTGTTGTGGCTCGCGGTGACCTCGGCTGCCGCCACCATGGTGTTGACGCCGATCACGGTGAATGCCGGGGAATGGCTTTACGACCTGAGGGCCAAACCCAGCGCCATCCTGCAAAAGCACGCCACCCTGGGCGGCACGATGAACTACTTCGCCGCCGCACTGCTGGCGGCCGCGCTGGTGCTCGTGGTGATGCGCGTGATCGAACGCCGCTCGGACAAGAGCCGGGTGGCCGTCCGGGCGACCATCGCGATCGTGGTGCTCGCCATTGCCGTCGCGTCGACGGTGCAGATCTACCGCGTGGGCGACGCCGGGGCTCAGTCGGTGTGGGGCGACGAGATCGCGCACCTCAAGAAGGCCCACCCGGGTTAGTTCGTCGCGACGCCTACGGCGTGGGCGTCAGGAGAAACAGCCGGAATTGCCGCCCGGCCGCGCGATTCTGGGCCAGCTGATAGTTCGGCCAGTGCGCCAGGACCGTGGACCACGCTTGGTCGCGCTCCTCGCCGGTGAGCAACCGCACGGTCGCCACGAACCGCCGGCCGCGCCGCCGGACGGTAACGCGTTGGGCGGCCTTCAGATTCGCCGACCAGGACGGGTGGCGAGCCCGTCCCCAGTTCGAACCCACCAGCAACAGCCCGCCCTCGACGGGCACGTATTGCACCGTCGCCGTGCGGGCGAGACCGGTCTTGCGGCCCGGCGTCGTGATCCGGACGTTCGGAAGTCCGGCGAGGTCCAGCACGCCGAACCGCTCGCCCGTCGCGAACCGCAGCAGCGCCTCCGCGCGTTCCGCCACCGGCTGACCGTTGAGGACCAGCCGGCGGTAGGCCACCGGATTGCGAGCCACCCGCTGGAGCGGATTCATACACCAGACTGTATTCCGGGGCGGGGCGGCCCGGGCGGCTGAGCGATGAAATCACCTTGAAGCCCAGGGATTCCGGCGGGACCGCTGGTTGACAAGCGGGCGGCGCGCCGTGACAAATAAATTGCTTGATTTAATTCCGTGCGCGGTGTTCACTGAGGCGATGACAGCCGAGCGGATCGTCCGTGCCGACAGGTCGACGGGCACCCGCGAGGCGATCCTGTCGGCCGCGGAGGAGCTGTTCGCCGAGCGCGGCATGTACGCGGTGTCGAACCGGCAGATCAGCGAGGCGGCCGGACAAGGGAACAACGCCGCGGCCTGCTACCACTTCGGGACGCGGACCGACCTGCTCCGGGCGATCGAGAGCAAGCATCGGGAGCCGATCGAGGAACTGCGGGCGCAGATGCTGACCGCCATCGAGGACTCGACCGACCTGCGCGACTGGGTGGGTGTGTTGGTGCGGCCGCTCACCGATCACCTGCACGCGCTGGGCACGCCCAGCTGGTACGCCCGGTTCGCCGCCCAGGCCATGGCCGACCCCACGTACCGTCACGTCGTCACCAAGGACGCGCTCGCGTCGCCCCTGCTGGTGCGGACCATCGACGGCATCAACCGGTGCCTGCCCGACCTGCCACGGCGGGTTCGTTCCGAGCGAATGGTCATGGTGCGCAACCTGCTCATGCACACCTGCGCCGAGCACGAAAGCGCGCTGGCCGAGCACGGACCTCGTTCGCGTTCGGCCTGGCCGGTCGCCGGCGAAGGCCTGATCGACGCGATCGTCGGCCTGTGGCGCGCCCCGGTCCACGTGCGCGCGGCGGCCGGCCGGCCCGGCGATACCACACCGGCCCCGCACCGAGGAGAACGATGACCGACGTCTCGACCGCCACCGATATCCCGGCTTTCCCCATGCCACGGGCGCCGGGATGCCCGTTCGCGCCCCCGCCAAAGGTGTTGCAGCTCAACGCCGACAAGCAGCTGAGCCGGGTGCGGATCTGGGACGGCAGCACGCCGTGGCTGATCCACGGCTACGAGGCGATTCGCGCGTTGTTCACCGACTCGCGCACCAGCGTCGACGACCGGCTGCCCGGTTACCCGCATTGGAACGCGGGGATGCTGGCGACGGTGCACAAACGCCCCCGTTCGGTGTTCACCTCCGACGCCGAAGAGCACACCCGGTTTCGCCGGATGCTGTCAAAACCGTTCACGTTCAAGCGGGTTGAGGCGCTGCGACCGGCGGTGCAGCAGATCACCGACGACCACATCGACGCGCTGCTGGCCGGTCCCAACCCCGGCGACATCGTCACCACGCTGGCGCTGCCGGTCCCCTCGCTGGTTATCAGCCAATTGCTGGGCGTGCCCTACGAGGACGCGGATTTCTTCCAGACCCAAGCCCAGCGGGGCATGGGCCGCTACGCCACCGAGGAGGACACGGCACAGGGCGCCGCATCGTTGGCGAAGTACCTGGCGAACTTGGTGCGGACCAAGATGCAGAGCCCGTCGGAGGATCTGGTTTCCGATTTGGCCGAGCGGGTCAACGCCGAAGAGCTCAGCGTGCGCGAGGCCGCGCAGCTGGCCACCGGCGTGCTCATCGCGGGCCACGAGACCACCGCCAACATGATCAGCCTCAGCGTCGCGGCCCTGCTCGACCACCCCGATCAGCTGGCGCTGATGCGCGACAGCGATGATCCGAAGGTGATCGCCGTCGCGGTCGAGGAATTGATGCGCTACCTGAGCATCATTCAGACGGGCCAGCGCCGCATCGCCGTCGAGGACATCGAGGTGGGCGGCGAGACGATCCGCGCCGGCGAGGGCATCATCCTCGACGTCGCCCCGGCGAACTGGGACGCCCGGCAGTTCCCCGACCCCGACCGGCTCGACCTGCGTCGGGAGGACGGCCCGCACGTCGGCTTCGGCTACGGTCGCCACCAGTGCGTCGGGCAACAGCTGGCGCGCATGGAACTGCAGATCGTCCTGCCCACCTTGCTGCGCCGGGGTCCGACGCTGCGGCTCGCGGCGCCGGTCGAGGAGCTGCCGTTCAAACACGACGCGCTGGCCTACGGCCTCTACGAGCTTCCAGTGACATGGTGATGGCCTTCCCCGGGAACGCCTCCGCCGTCGAGATACCGGACGAACCGGATTGGGCGCGCATGCGTGCGGAGACCGGCGCGCGGCTACGGTCCGCGATGGCCGATCATGGTGTCGATGCGCTGATCTTGTTGATGAACGGCTACGTCGGATACGCGACCGGCGCCAGCTGGCCGCTCGTGGACGCGGGCCTCTCGCACGTCGAGCGCCCCGTTGCGGTCGTCCTCGCCGACGACGAACATCCCCACCTGTTCATGCCGTACCGCGGCGGGGCTTCGGCGGAATCGCCGGTGCCCGACGACCATCTGCACGGGCCCGTCTACCTCGAATTCGACCATGGGGTCGAGCAATTCGCGCGTGTGCTGGCTGGGCTGGTCCCGTCGGGCGCGAACGTCGCCGTCGACGAACTGACCGGAGCGATGCGACGGGCCGGCCGTACGCTGTTCCCCGGGGGCGAACCGACGGATGCGGCGATCGTGGTCGGTGCGGCGCAATTGGTTAAGACTCGAGATGAGTTGTCCTGCCTTCGCCGGGCCACCCGCATCACCGAACAGGCGATCGTGGATGTGCAGCGGGCCCTGGAACCCGGCGTGCGGCAGATCGATCTCTCGGCCAGGTTGGTGCGCCGCGCGTTCGAGCTGGGGGCCACCACCAACATGCTGGAGGCCATCTGGCAGGTGATGCCGAGTTCCCGGGCAGCCGGAATATGGACGACACACGGGGATTTGGCGCTGCCGCTGCTTCCCACCGAGCGGGAATTGGCGGACGGCGATGTGCTGTGGACCGACATCAGCATCACCTATGCCGGATATTGCTCCGATTTCGGCCGGACCTGGGTGGTCGGCCAACCGCCCACGCCACGCCAGCAGGACCAGTTTCGGCAATGGCGAGCCATCCTAAATGCGGTGCTCGCGGTGACCAAAGCCGGTGTCACCTCAGGGGATCTGGCGCGCGCGGCGATCGCCGCCAACGGCGGCCGCAAACCATGGCTACCGCATTTCTATCTGGGCCACGGCATCGGCACCTACCCCGCCGAAGCGCCGATGATCGGAACCGATCTCGGCGAAGAGTTCGACGACAACTTCGTCTTCGCGCCCGGCATGGTTCTGGTTCTGGAACCCGTGGTGTGGGAGGACGGCACGGGCGGCTACCGCAGCGAGGAGATCGTCGTCATCACCGAAGACGGCTACCTGCCGATCACCGACTACCCCTATTCCCCCTATGGCGACTGAGGTTCTCCCCGACCCCACCGCGCTGCGCGTGGGCCGCCGGGAACGGGCGCTGGCCCAAATGGACGCACACGGGCTCGACATCCTCGTGCTCGGGCGGCAAGCCAACATTCGCTACGTCACCGGCGCGCCACAGCTGTGGATAGCCGGCACCCGGCCCTTCGGTCCGATGTGCGTGCTGGTGCGCGTGTCCGGGGACATCTACCTCAACAGCACCGACGACGAGGGGGTTCCGGAGGAGATCGGCCGCGATCACCTCTACGGTCTGGCCTGGAACCCGATGACGCTCATCGACGTGCTGAAGAAGATCGAGGGCGCCGACACGGCGCGGCGGGTCGGAACCGATGCGATCACACCGACTTTCGCCGCCCTGCTGCCCGACGCGTTCCCCCATGCGGAGCTCGTCGACGCGGAACCCGCGATGCGCGCGGCGCGGCGGGTCAAGACGCCCGACGAAATCGCGGCGATGGGCGCCGCCCTTCGCGTCGCCGAGCACGGGTTGGCCGCCGCCCTTGCCGAATTCGCGCCGGGGGTGTCGGGGCGGACGCTGGCCGGGGCCATGATGGAGGCGATGGCCGCGGGTGGGGTGAGCACGCCGGCCACCCAGGACGCCGCATGGGTGACCTCAAAGGAACACCCGTGGCGGCGCGCCGGCCACGACGAGGTGCGCCCGGGCGACCTGGTCGCGTTCTCCGCCGGCGCCCTGGCAAATGGCTATGTCGCCGAGGTCGGTCGGACCTGGCCGGCCGGCGACGGGGTGCGCGAGTTGTTCGACCGGTCGGATGCGTTGTACGACAACATGCTTGCCGCGTGCCGGCCCGGCGCGCCGACCGCCGATCTGCTCGCCGCGTATCAGGCGGCCGGCGAGCCGACACCGCCGATGCCGATCGCGCACGGATTGGGGTTGGGCTTCGACCCACCGGTGGTGTCCCAAACCCTGCTGGCCGCGGGCGAACGCGACGAGTTGGAGGCCGGCATGGTTTTGGCGATCACCGGCTACGTGTGGCAAGAGCGTGTTGGGGCCGTATTCAGACGGGACACCGTGCACATCACCAAGGGCGGTCCCGACGTGCTGACCGCCAGCCCGTCGTGGTCCGGTCAATGAAACCACTTGCGTCACTGCGTCGCTGGCCGCGCCATCGTTAGAACTGCGGCATCAGCCCCGGGACACGCGCTGAATCGCGCGCGCCAACGGTCGGCGGCCTGGCGAAGGGGTATTTGGGAGGAAATTCTCCGGCGCATCGATGACTTTGGGCCCTATGCCGCGGAACCTGGGCACCGAAACGATGGCGACGAACCACCAGGCGCTGTGGGGTGTCCCCGATGGCAGGGGTTGAGGCGATGAGGATTCCGCGGTTGCGCTCCTCGCGGGCGGTCCGGCAGATCACTGCGGGCCTGAGCACCCTCGACACTGAGGTTTTCGACGCGATCGCGGAGTCACGGAGTCCGCTGCTCGATAAATTGATGCCGGCGCTCTGCCGGGCGGCCGATCATGGCAAGCTGTGGTTCGCGACTGCGGCGGCGCTGGCGATGTCGGGCAACCGATCCGCTGGCCACGCCGCGGGCCGCGGTGTGGCCAGCCTTGCGGTGGCGAGCCTGGTCACCAATCAGGTGGCTAAGCGGATGTGGCGCCGCAAGCGCCCCTCCCACGAATCCGTTCCGCTGCTGCGACGTCTGCATAAATATCCCAAGTCCAATTCGCTGCCGTCCGGCCACTCCGCCAGCGCCGCCTCCTTCACGGTGGGCGTCGGGATGGAAAACCCGATGCTGGGGCTGCTGATCGCGCCGCTTGCCGGCCTCGTCGGGGTTTCCCGCGTCGGAACCGGTGCGCACTATCCCAGTGACGTGTTTGCGGGCGTCGGCATCGGCGCGTCGATCGCAGTCCTGGGCTCGCGCTTGGTCCCGCCAATAGCCGAGTACAAGCTCCCCTCGGCCGACCCGCTACGCATCGAGACGCCGCCCCGACCCGATGGCGCCGGGGTGGTCCTCGTGGTCAATCCCGCTTCGGGGAGCGGGAGCGGGGCGCGCGTCATCGGCGAGGTTCGACGAGAACTGCCGAATGCCGAGATCGTCGAACTCACCAAGAACGACAACATCACAAACGTGTTCCGTGCGGCAGCCGAACGGGCTGGGGTACTCGGCGTCGGTGGTGGCGACGGAACGGTGGCGTGCGCAGCGGCCATCGCGGTAGACACCGGACGGCCGCTCGCGGTCTTCCCGGCCGGCACGTTCAACCACTTCGCGAAGGACATCGGGTGCGACCACCAAGCCAAGACGATCCGTGCCATACAGCAGGGCACCATTTCGTGCGTCGATCTGTTGTGCTTCAACGATTCCCAGGTGATCGTCAACACCGCAAGCATCGGTACCTATCCGAGGCTCGTGCAAACGCGCGAACGGTTGGAGCACACAATAGGCAAGCCGTTAGCAGCCGCCTACGCAATGCTTCGCGTCCTGCGCCATGAGCAGCCGGTGCGAATCAGCTACGACAACAAGACTATGCAGACATCGCTGGTCTTCCTGGGCAATTCGATCTACCTACCGTCCGGCTTCGCGCCCGCGCAGCGCAGCCGGTTAGACACCGGGTTGATCGATGTTCGCATTCTGGAGACAGGCCGCCCTTTCAGCAAGACTCGAGTCATGACGGCACTCATGCTGGGGCGGCTGCAACGCAGCCGGCTATATCACGAGCATCACGTTCCCGAGTTCAGCTTCCGATCCGTTGACGGGCCGACCGCCGTGGCGATGGACGGCGAGGTGGATGGACAGCACGAGCATGCACGCTTCACCGTCCGGTATCGGGCTCTGCCGGTGTTCTGCCCATCGCGACGGCGCTGAGCCTCACAGCCGGACCGCCGCCGCGGTTACGCGGAAGCCCGTTCCCCGGTCAGATCGAGGGCGATATCGATAAGCATGTCCTCCTGGCCGCCGACCAAGCCCCTGCGGCCGGCTTCGACCAGAAGCGTGCGCGCATCGACGCCGAACCGTTCGGCAGTTGCCTCGGCATGACGCAGGAAACTTGAGTACACGCCCGCGTATCCCAACGTCAACGTCTCCCGGTCCACGCGCACCGGACGCTGCTGCAGGGGCCGCACAAGATCGTCGGCGGCGTCCTCCAGCGCGTTGAGGTCACAGCCGTGTTGCCAGCCCATCCGGGTGGCCGCCGCGACGAAGACCTCCAGTGGCGCGTTACCGGCGCCGGCGCCCATACCCGTCAGTGATGCGTCGACGCGGTGAGCGCCATGCTCCACGGCGACCATCGAATTCGCCACACCCAGCGACATGTTGTGGTGGGCATGGATGCCGACTTCGGTTGCGCTGTCGAGGCTTTGCCGCACCGCGTCGACCCGTTCGGCGACGTCGCGCATGGTCATCGCGCCACCGGAGTCGACGACGTAGACGCACCCGGCCCCGTATCCCTCCATCACGACGGCCTGCTCGGCGAGCTTCTGCGGGGTGGTCATGTGGCTCATCATGAGGAAACCGACGGTGTCCATGCCGAGTTCGCGCGCCGCGACGATGTGGTGCGCGGAGATGTCGGCCTCGGTGCAGTGGGTCGCGACGCGCACGACACTGGCGCCCGCCCGGTGCGCGGCGGTCAGGTCGCGGACGGTCCCGATGCCCGGCAGCACGAGGGTCGCCACCTTGGCCCGTTCTACGGTCCCGGCCACGGCTTCGATCCACTCCAGGTCGGTGCGGGCGCCGAATCCGTAGACGCAGCTGGACCCGGCCAGCCCGTCGCCGTGGGCGACCTCGATCGAGTCCACCCCCGCCTGGTCGAGCGCCCGGGCGATCTCGGTGACCTGCTCCAGGGTGTAAGAGTGTCGCACGGCGTGCATGCCGTCACGCAGCGTGACATCGCTGATGTACAGCGGCTTGCTCATTTCCTCACTCCCACAGTCGTCATCGAGTGCGCGGCGATTCGTTCCGCGGTGGCCAGGGCGGCCGACGTCATGATGTCGAGGTTGCCCGCGTAGGCGGGGAGGTAGTGCGCGGCGCCCGTCACCTGC
Source organism: Mycobacterium sp. E2989 (assembly GCF_001667595.1). Taxonomy (NCBI): domain Bacteria; kingdom Bacillati; phylum Actinomycetota; class Actinomycetes; order Mycobacteriales; family Mycobacteriaceae; genus Mycobacterium; species Mycobacterium sp. E2989. The sequence continues at coordinate 54,314 of NZ_LZJX01000119.1, forward strand.
AGCATCACGGTGACCCGGGTGCCCATGAACTTCCCGGTCTCCGGGATGTGCAACGGACGGTCGGCGTCGAACGTCTCGAACTGGACGGGTTTGGTGAGCCTGTAGCCCGGCACATACCGGGCGACCCGCTCCACCATCTCGGCGATCGACCCGCCGATGGCTTCGTGGTCGCAGTCGCCCTCGACCAGGCAGTAGACGGTGTTGCGCATGAGGATCGGGGGGTCGGCCGGGTTGAGGACGATCACCGCCTTGCTGCGCTGCGCTCCGCCAACCACTTTGAGCGCGGTGGCGGTCGTCTCGGTGAACTCGTCGATGTTCGCGCGCGTGCCCGGGCCGGCCGACTTCGACGAGATGGACGAGACGATTTCAGCGTACGACACCGGGGCCGCGTCATTGACGGCGGCGACGATCGGCACGGTGGCCTGCCCCCCGCACGTCACCATGTTCAGGTTCGGCGCGTCGATGTGGTCCTCCAGGTTCACCACCGGCACACAGAAGGGCCCGATGGCCGCCGGCGTCAGGTCGAGGACCCGAACGTCCTTGTCGCGCAGCATGTTCCAATGCTTGACGTGTGCGCTCGCGCTGGTGGCGTCGAAAACGAGCCGGATGTCGTCGAAGTGGGGCATCGTCAGCAGGCCCTCGATGCCCTCGGACGATGTCGGGACGCCGAGGCGATTCGCCCGGGCCAGCCCGTCGGAGGCGGGGTCGATGCCGATCATCGCCGCCATCTCCAGCGGTCCCTCGCTGCGGAGAACCTTGATCATCAGGTCGGTGCCGATGTTGCCGGATCCGATGATGGCGACCGGATATCGTTCGTTACTCACTTGAAACTGCCCTTCATTACTCGAAACTCACGCTGACGGAACCGAGTCCGCTGACCGTCGTCGACGCGCGGTCGCCGGCGGCCACGAACACGGCCGTGGTGTACGAGCCGGACATGACGAACTCGCCGGCCTCGATGGTGGTGCCGTATTTCGCGACCGCGTTGGCCAGCCAGGCGACGGCGGCGGCGGGATGACCCAGCACGGCGGTGCCCGCGCCCGTGGCGACCGTCGCGTCGTTGACGGCGAGGGTGGCGGTGGTCTCGGGGAGCGCCGGCGCCCGGCCGATCGGCACCCACTCGCCCAGCACCACCGCGCCGGAGCTGGCGTTGTCGGCGATGGTGTCCGCCAACGTGATCCGCCAGTCGGCGATTCGGCTGTCGACGATCTCGCACGCCGGGGCGACGGCCTCGGTGGCGGCCAGCACGTCGTCGATCGTCACGCCCGGCCCGCGCAGCGGCGCGCGCATCAGGAACGCGACCTCGGGTTCAACGCGCGGCGCGCAGAACGCGGTGACCGGCACGGTCGCGGCGTCGGGTAGCACCATGTTGTCGAGGATGTAGCCGAAGTCGGGCTCGTCCACGCCAAGGAGCTCCTGCATGGGCGCGGAGGTGATGCCGATCTTGTGGCCGCGCAGCGCGTGGCCCTCGGCGAGGTAGCGGGCCATGTTGATGCGCTGCACCGAATACGCTTGGGCCACGGTCAGGTAAGGGTGTGTCTCCGTGAGCGGCGCGATCGGTACGCGGCTGTTCTGGGCGTCGTAGAGGAGTTGAGCGGCGTCGGTCAGCTGGGCGGTTTGAACGGTCATGCCGAGTCCCCGGGCTCGAGCAGCTTGGCCGCCATGTCGAAGACGATGCGGACGTGCAGGTCCAACAACCTGGCCAGGTCGACGGAGTCGCCACCGACTTCCTTGGCGATGAACAGCCCGTCGGCGCCGGCGATCGCGTAGGTGGTCAGCAGGTGCACACCTTCGTCGTCGAGCTCCGGCGCAATCTGCCGCACCATCTCCGCGAACCGGTGGAACGCGCGATCGCGCACCTCGAGGAACATCTCCCTCGCGCGCGGTTCGACGGGCCGACGCTCCAGGCTCAGCATCAGCCCGAGGCGGAGGAAGTCCGGCGCATCGAGCAGGGCCTTGGCGACCCGGCCGCCGAACTCCGTCATCCACTCGCGGTCCGGCGTCACTTCTGTCAGGTCGAGCTCGGCCAGCCAGCGCTGGAAGCTGCGCTCGATCACCGCCGCGATCAGGTCGTCCTTGTCGGTGAAGTGCCAGTAGATGGAGGTCGGGGGGAGGCCACTCTTCTTGCTGACGAGTGAGATCGTCGTGCCGTCGTAGCCGCGCTCGGTGGCGACTTCGGTCGCCGCGTCGAGGATCCGCTCGCGCGACTGTTCCCCGTTGGCGCGCGTCCGCCGCTGAGCACGGGGTTCGGGGGCTTTGGCGCCGGCCGAATTTTTCTGTGCCACATTCCCTCCTTCTCAGGTGTTGACGATCACGCTATCGAGAGCTTACTGTATGGAGCACTACATTAACAACCTCTCCTCCGAAGGTTCCCCTCATGTCAGACCAACCGATTTATGACGTAGCGATCGTCGGGTACGGGCCGGTCGGTGTCACCGCCGCCAACCTGCTCGGCCAGCTGGGCCTCAAGGTCGTCGTCGTGGAGCGCGATCCGAACATCTACACGCGCGCCAGGGCCATCTCGACCGACGAGGAGGTCGTGCGCATCTGGCAACAGGTCGGCCTGGCCGACCGGCTCAATGCCGACATGCAGCCCGGCAACGGCGCAAACTTCGTCGACGCCAATGGCGTGCCGTTCGTGCGGCTCCTGCCCGTGTCGCGCGGCAACGGCCACCCGCCCCAGCAGTTCATCTACCAACCCGCGCTTGAGAAGGTGCTGCGCGAGGGGGTGGACCGCTTCCCCAACGTCACGGTGATGCTCGAGCACGAGTGCCTACGGGTGGTCCAGCGTGACGAGCACGTCGAACTCATGCTGGCCGATCTTCGCGCCGACGAGTTCCGGCGGATCCGGGCGTCGTACGTGATCGCCGCGGACGGCGGGTCGAGCTTCATCCGCGGGCAGCTGGGCATCGGTTTCAGCGGGCGCACCTACGGGGAGCGCTGGATCGTCATCGACACCAAGGTGCTCAAGGAATGGCCCGGCCACGACCGGCTGCGCTTTCACTGCAACCCCGAACGGCCGACCGTCGACTGCCCCACCCCGCTGGGCCATCACCGGTGGGAGTTCCCGGTGCGCGACGAGGAGGATGAGAAGGACCTCCTCTCCGAGGAGGCGATCTGGAAAGTGCTGAGGCGGCAGGGCATTTCGCCCGACAACGTGAAGATCCTCGGGTTCGCCTGCTACAGCCACCACGTCCGCTTCGCCGACCGGTGGCGCGTCGGCCGCGTCTTCCTGGCCGGCGATGCCGCCCACGCGATGCCGCCGTGGATCGGTCAGGGCATGTGCGCCGGTGTCCGCGACGTCGCGAACCTGTGCTGGAAGCTGGCCGCGGTGCTCAACGGGTCGCTGCCCGAGTCGGTGCTGGACACCTACCAAGCCGAGCGGATGCCACACGTGAAGGAGGTCACCAACCGCGCGGTCAAGACGGGCAAGCTGATCATCCAGCGCGACCCGCGGCGCGCCGCCGTGCGCAACCACTTCTTCCGCACCGCGAGCAAGGTGCCGGGGTTCACGTCCTGGCTCCGCCAGCACCGCTGGCTGCCCGACGCGCGTTACCAGAAGGGTTTGTTGGCGCACAACGGAAACGGTGCCGTCGGCTGGCTCATCCAGCAGCCGTGGGTGGTCGAGGAGAAGGGTGACGCCGTCCGCCTGGACGACGTCATCGGCGGCCGCTGGACCGTGCTGCACCTGGGGCCGGCCCCCGATCTTCGGGAGTGGCGCGAGGCGGGTGTCCCCGTCCTGAAAATCCTTGTGCCCGGCGCCGTTCCGAGCGCGGACAGCGTCGTGGACGCCGACGGCATTCTGACGCGCTGGCTCGACAAGCGCGGCGCGTCGGTGGTGGTGGTGCGGCCCGACGGGTTCGTGTACGCCGCCGCAAAGGAAGACCAGCGGTTGCCGGGGCCCCCGGCCGGGCTGAAGGTTTAAGGAGCGAATTGATGACCAGCAACACCATGATCGAGCGCACCGTGCGCGTCAACGGGAAAGACATCTTCCTCGTCGAGGCTGGGGACGGCCCACCGGTGGTCCTCCTGCACGGCGGCGGGCCGGGCGCATCGGGCGTGTCCAACTATTCGAAGAACATCGAGCCGCTGGCCGAGAACTTCCGCGTGATCGTCCCCGACATGCCCGGCTACGGCCGCTCGTCCAAGGGCGTCGATCGCGACGACCCGTTCGGATTCCTGGCCGATCACATCCGCGGGATGCTCGACCAACTCGGCATCGAGCGCGCGCATCTGGTCGGCAACTCCTACGGCGGGGCGTGCGCGTTGCGCCTCGCCCTGGACACCCCGCATCGGGTCGACAAACTCGTGCTGATGGGCCCGGGCGGTGTCGGGACGAGCCGTGGGCTGCCGACCGCGGGGCTGAAAAGCCTGCTGTCGTACTACGGCGGCGACGGGCCCAGCCCCGACAAGCTGCGCACCTTCATCCGCTCGTATCTGGTGTACGACGGCGAATCCGTCCCGGAGGCCCTGATCGAGTCGCGCTACCAGTCGTCGATCGAGCCCGAGGTCGTCGCCAATCCGCCCCTGCAACGGCCGACGAGCCCAAAGGCGTTGTGGCGCATGGACTTCACCCGCGACCGCCGGCTCAAGCACCTGGCCACCCCGACGCTCGTTATCTGGGGACGTGACGACAAGGTCAACAAGCCCAGCGGCGCGGCGATGCTGGGCGAGCGGATGCCCAACGCCGACGTGCTCATCACGGCGAAGACGGGCCACTGGGTCCAGTGGGAACGCGCCGACTTCTTCAACGCCGTCACCACCGCGTTTCTGACGGCATGACCATCTTTAAGGAGAACCCCATGACCACTGACATCTTCGGCAACGTCCACCTGGGCTATGTCGTGATCGAAACCAACAAGTTCGCCGACTGGAAGCGCTTCGGGCGCGACGCGATCGGCATGCACCTCGACGAGATGCTGCCCGACACGATGCGGTTTCGCTTGGACGCCAACGAATGTCGCTTCCTGCTGCGGCGGGGGCCGGCGGAGGACGTCGTCGCCCTCGGTTGGCATCTCGATGACCACGCCACCTTCGACGAAATCTGCCGGCGGGTCACCGACCACGGCGTGCCGGCCGTGGACGGCTCCGACGACGACGCCAAGCTCCGCGGCGTGGAGCGCTTCCTGCGGTTCCCCGGACCCAACGGGCTGGCCCAGGAGGTGTACACCACCGCCCGCACGGCGCCGCTGGCGCTGGACATACCGGGCAGCGGGTTCGTCACCGGCGCGGGGGGCCTGGGCCACGTGGCGATCTTCACGAAGAAGCCGCACGACATGCGGGGCTACTACGACCACGTGTTCAACGCGCGCCTGTCGGACTACATCGACGAGACGATCAACGGCCTGAAGCTGAAGGTCCGCTTCCTGCGCGTCAACGAACGTCACCACTCCGTGGCGATCGCATCCGTGAATATGTTGCCCGTCAACCCGATTCGCACGCGGGTGCAACACGTGAACGTCCAAGTCGCCACGCTCGACGACATGGTGACGTCGTATCAGCGCGTCAACGCGCTGGGTTTCGAGATGACGATGTCGGTCGGGCAGCACACCAACGACAAGGAACTGTCGTACTACGCGATGACCCCGTCGGGCTTCGAGTGGGAGGTCGGCTGGAACCCGATCGTCGTCGACGAGTCCGTCTGGAAGCCGACGACCCACCAGGGCATCAGCATCTGGGGGCACAAGCCGGAGGGGCAGACGGTGGTCGACAAGCTCGAGATGTTCGCCGTGGCGGCGAGGTCGGCGGTGCACCGCGAAGCGACGGTCCCCGCGCTCAGTTCCCCGCCGATCGCCGACGACTGAGGTAAGCGAGGTGGATAGTGCCGTCATGAGCGCCAACGCCGCCGCCTCGGTCCCGGACGTGTAAGGAGTCGTCGATGAATGGCGCGGACGCCGCGATCGCACATCTGGAACGAGAAGCCGGCGCGGTGACGTCCCACGGTCCCGGCTATGCCACCGTGGTCATATCGCGGCGAGTAACCGACAACGAACACCGGCGGTTTCGACGCTGGCTGCGCCGCCTGCGCCGGGCAATCGAGCGGTCTTCCGGTTACATCGGCATGAGCGTGCAGCCACCCGACGAGAACCACCCGTGCGAGTGGGTGGTGATCTATCAGTTTCGGTCAGAACGAGACCTTGATGCGTGGCTGTGCTCTGCACAGCGCGCGGCCTTGATCGCTGAATGCGACGCATATCTTGTGGATCGGCCTATAGAGCAACGCATCGTTCAACCCCGAACCGATAGCGTCACCCTGATCAGTGCTGTCCGTTTACGCCAGGGAGCCGAAAAGGCCCACCGCGAGCTCCACGAGAATGCCGTGGCGGCCGCCGGCGCGCTGGGTGGTCTTATCCGCCACCAACTCATCCCGGCCGTCGCGGGCGCTCAACCGGACACGGTGGCACTGCTGACGTTTCACACGCGCGACGATCTCGACCGCTGGATGAGGTCTGCGCAACGCCGGGACATTCTGCGCGCCATGTCGGCGCTGACCGAAAGCGAGCGAACCGTCAACGTCGTCGGTGGCTACGCCGGCTGGTTTAGCCCGCCGGGCGCGGCACCCAAACAATGGAAACAAGCGATCGCCGTGATCGCCGGATTGATACCGGTATCACTTCTGGTCACCGCCGTCCGCCAGTCGACCGTCCCCGACCTTCCATTGTGGGCCGTGGTGCCGTTGACCGCGGTGGCGAACGTGGCGATCCTGACATGGCTCGTGATGCCGCTGATCACCCGTGCGCTACGAGGGTGGCTGACCTAACTCATCGGCCGAAAGGTCGGGCCGCATGGGACGGTCGGGGCAACGCGCCGGTGGGGCGGACTCCATCATGCCGCCATCGGCGAGTATGTCATCGAGCAGCACGCCCACGCGGTGCCGTTCCCACACGAACAACAGGTTCGACAGCATCTGCAGCGGTGCCCGCACGCTCTCGTCGTCGCGGATCAGGGGGTGCTCGCGGCTGTCCGGGATGGCCTCGAATCGCCTGCCGATCAACGCGGGCACGCCCAGGAGCCACGCGGCGCCCATTGACGCCGCATACAGCAGCGTGTGCCGGCGCAACCGCGTGGGATCGAGTTCTGGCCCGCCGCAACGACGGAACTCGGCCACGAACAGCTCCAGCAGCTCGTCGAGGTGGGACTCCCACAACCCGGTTTCGGCGCCGGACATGGCTCCCCAGATCGCCATGCCCAGGTTCATCTGCCCGACGCATCCCCAGTCCATCAGGCCGCAGCGCAGAATGCCGCCCGTGTCGCGCCAGAACCACGCGTTGTCGATGTTGGCGTTCCAGTGGCACAGGGCGACGTAGTCGGAGTCACCAGCCAGCAGGCCCGCGATCGTGTGCTCGTGACGCGCCACACGCGGCACATCGTCACGCAGGCGTGCGAGGAGTTCCGGCGAACATGCGGGAAGCAGCCCCGGCCGGGTCCGGGCGAATTCGGCGAGTTGGTCCACCCGGCGTTCCAGCTTGTCGGCCGACAGTGGCGCGCGCTCCCCCACCGTCGCCGCGGCCACGTCCAGCGGGAAGTGTTCGGTCAATGCGGCCGGCAGCCGTCCGGACCGGTGGGTGCCGGCGAGCCGGGCCAGCGCGGTGAGCAGCGCGCGGTAATGCTCGACGGGCCGGGGCATCTCGTAGTCGAGGCACTTGTGGTATTGGGTCTCGATTCCGTTGTCGCCGAATCGAATCCGCTCGGTGATCAGGATCCCGGTGCCGCTGCGGCGGTGATAGTCGGCGAATTGCGGCTCGGGCACCGCGATTGGAAAACCCGGCGCCCTAGCCAGCGCGGCGAACCGCACCTCCGGCTCCATCTGTGTCTTGCCGCGATCGCGCGCCGGGTCGTCGAAGTCGCGCGAGAACTTGACGAACAAATCTGTGCGCAGGTTCGGTGCGGGCTTGGCGTATTCGACCGATAGCGTGACTTTTCGGCCGGTGCTGCCCCCGGTGACCTCGCGGAAATCGGTGACGCGACTGACACTGTTGTCCCGCATCGCCCCCGAGGCGAGAAACGCCTCGGTGAGAAAGCGCGGCCCGCCGGCGTACAGCGCCGCCGCGTCAGCCGGAAACGCCAACCCGTAGTGGTCCCCGACCACCCAATGCGAAGTCAATTGATTACCAGGTTTGTTCGGCCGCTCGCACCAACATGTGATTGACGGCCACCCGGCGATCACGCGTGACCATGAACAGCACCGCGTCGGCGATGTCCTCCGGACGCAACTTGACCATGCCGGCGGTCTGGCGCTCGAACGCCTCCCGCGACGGCTCGGCGAGGTGGCTGAAGATCTCCGTGTCGACCGTTCCGGGGCCCACGACGCCGACCCGCACCCGCTTGCCTAGCACCTCTTGGCGAATCCCCTCGCTGAAGGCGTTCACCCCGAACTTGGTCAGCGAGTAGACGGCGGTGTTGGGTCGGGCGACCCAACCGGCGGTCGAGCTGATGGTGACCACATCCGCCACCCCGCGCGGCGAGTCGGCCGCGGCGTCGATCAGGTGCGGGAGCGCCGCGCGGGTGACATACAGGACTCCCTGCACGTTGACCTTCACCATGGCGTCCCAGTCCCGCAGCGACGCTTCGGCCGCCGGACCGGATTGCATCAAGCCGGCGTTGTTGACCACGGTGTCGAGCCGGCCGAACTCCGCGACCATGCGCTGCACGGCCGCTGCCACCTGTTCGGCGTCGGTGACGTCGGCGGTCACGGCCAGCGCTGTGCCACCGGCGGATTCGATGTCGGCCGTCAGTTCGGCGAGCCGGTCCGCGCGCCGCGCGAGCAGTGCCACCGCCGCGCCCTCGGCGGCCAGCGCCTTGGCCGTCGCCGCGCCGATGCCGCTGCTGGCGCCGGTGACCAAGGCCGTGGTGCGTGCAAGTGTCCCCGTCATGTGCCCAGTATCTCGTGTAGCACGTACTCGGTGTGCTCGCCCAGGTCCGGTGCGCCCCGGGCGATGCGGGCCGGGTTCCGCGCCATGCGCCAGGGCGGCCCGACGATCGGCCGCTGGCCCTCGCGGTGATCGCTGACGAACCGATACAGCTCGCGGTCCCACAGCCGCTGGTCGCCGATGACGTCGACCGAGGTGGCGCTCTTGCAAGCCGGGACCCCCGCCGCGCGCAGGCGGTGGGCGAGTTGCTCGGCATCGTGGTTTCGGGTGAGCTGTGCGAGCTCGGCGTCGAGTGTTTCGGCGTGACAACGCCGTTGGCTAGTGGTGGCATAGCGTCGCTCCCGGGTCAGGGATTCGGCGCCGAGCACGTCGCACAGCGCGCGCCACTGCCCGTCGTCGGCCACGGCCACCGCGATCCAGGCGCCGTGCGCGCAGGGGTAGCAGCCGTGCGGGCACATGTCCGGGTGATCGTTGCCGTCGGGGCCGAGCGGCCGCCCGGTCAGCGCCTGTTCGAGCAGGCGGTCGCCGATCATCGACGACAGTGTCTCCACGGCCGAGAGGTCCACGAATTGCCCGGTGCCGGTGAGTTCGCGATGCAGCAGCGCCACCACGGCCGCGTACGCCGCCGCCGCGCCTACGGTCGAATCACCGTAGCGCATGCTCGTTCCGAGCGGCGGCCCACCGCGATAGCCGACCAGCGAGGCGACGCCCGCCAGGGCGGCAAAGCATGGCGCGTAGCCGGTTTGGTGGCCCAGCGGTCCGTCATTGCCCCACATCTTGATCGACACGGAGACGATGTCCGGCTTGATCCGGGTGAGCGCCGAATATCCCAGGCATTGGCGTTCCATCGCTCCAGGGCGCAGGTTGTTGATGACGAGGTCGCTGCGGGCGATCAACTCGCGCAGACTGGCCATGCCCTCCGCGGACTTGATATCAAGGTCCACGCTGAGGATTTCGGGGTTGATGCTCAAGAAGTACGGCGCGTGGTCGATGTCGGTCCCGCCGTAGGCGCGCATCTCCTCGGGGCTGCCCGCGGTTTCGACCTTGATGACCTCGGCGCCCAGCATGGCCAGCAGCTTGCCCGCGTAGGGGCCGGCCCACACCTTGGTGAGCTCGACGACCCGCACCCCTTGCAGTGGGCCGCCGCGCGGCTCCCGGGGCGGCTTGAGTTGCGCGGACGCGACCCGCGGCCGAGGGCGCGGCGTGTCGACGCCGTCCAGCACCTGCCGGTTGTGCCGGCCGAGAGTCGGTGCGGCGGAGGTGATTCGGGCCTGGGTGGCGCTGAATTTGTAGGGCACCGTCGGATACGCCGCGTCGCCCAGCACGGGGTGCCTGACCGGCTGGAAGAACCCCCGGTGGCGGTACTGCGCCGACTCGTGCAGGTCCGCGGCGCCGTTCACCGGCACGAGCGGCACGCCCAGGCGCTGCGCCCGGTCGGACGCCTCGTCCTTGGCGAGGTCCCGGACCCACGCCGCGAAGCCGCGCCGAAATGCCGCGACCTTCTCCGCGGTGACGGAGAACTCCAGCCAATCGTCCTCGAACGCGCCCAGCCAGTCCGGGTGACCCAGCAGTTCCTTCAGGCCCACCCAATGGGCGAGGCTGGTCATGTACAGGTAGACGTAACCGTCGGCGCACGCGAAAAACGCTGCGGGGCCGGCCTGGTCGTAGTCGCCTCGGTGACCCTGCGCGGTCACCTCGCCGGTGATGAATCGGCCGAGGATGCAGTCGGCGCGGGAGGCCAGCACGGCCTGCGCGGAGAGGTCGATGGACTCGCCGTGGCCGCTGTGCAGGCGCCCGAAGAGCGACGCCGCGACGCAGAGCGCGGCGTCAAGTCCGGCTTCGTAGTCGGCCAGGAACCGGCCCGGCCCCTGCAGGGGCGGTTTGGCGGGATCCGGGTGGCTGGGCGTGTGGTATCCCCAACCGCTGGCGTGGAAGACGTTGATGCTCTTGGCATTGCCGAACTCGGCGGCCGCGCCCCGCCCGAACGGGGTGATCGAACAGAACACCACATCGGGATGTCGCTGTGACCAGTCGTCGTCGCGGTCGTCGATGACCGCGTCCGCGGTGCCGATGAGCCGGTGCAGGGTCTCGACGCCGGCGGCCGAACCGAGATCCAGCACCACCGACCGTTTGTTGGTGTTGAGGTACGCGAACAGCCCGCTGCCGTCGCGACCGTCGGCCAGGATGGGCGCCATCGCCCGCGTCGGGCTGCCGCGCTCCGGCGCCTCGACCTTGATGATCTCGGCGCCGAAGTCGGCCAACAGCTTTCCGCAGTACTCCCCCGCGACGGACCCGGCCAGCTCGACGACCCGGAAACCCGTCAGCGCCGACATGCGAGCTCTCCCAAGGCGGTCAGGGCTTGGCGCGCCCCGAGCGGCTCAGGCGCCACTCCGGCGGGAAGTTCAGGTCGTTGTCCTTGACGACGTTGTTCAGGCCCTTTTCGAAGGTGCCCTCGGTCAGGTCGACCTCTTGCGCGTCGTTGGTGATCAGCGGCAGCATGCCCTCGACCATCCCGGTGAGCAGGCTGCCGAAGTATTCGCCCTTGTGTTGCTTGTAGAGCTCCAGGAAGGTCTTCTGGACCGCGACGGTGTCGGTCGGGCGGGAGCGCGAGCACGCCAGCGCGTACTTCTCCGTCTCGGCTTCCAGCTTGTCCCGCGGCACCACGCTGTTGACGAAGCCGCAGTCGTACATCTCCTTGGCGCTGAATGGGCGCCCGGTGAACAGCATTTCGGAGAACTTGCGCAGACCCATGGTCTCGGCCCACCACCACAGCCGCGGGCCCCAGCCCACGTAGCGGAAGGCCGGGTGCCCGAAGAGGGCGTCGTCGCTGGAGATCACCAGGTCGGCGTCGCCAGCCTGGTAGAAGTGCCAGCCGTAGCAGTAACCCTTGGCCTCGATGATGCTGATCTTGCGCAACTCCTGCAGCGGCCGGTTACCCGCGCGGGCCTTGGCGTAGAAGTCGGTGACGGTCGACAGGTAGCGATACGATCCGCCGGGCGGGTACTTCACGTCGTCGTCGTTGATCGCGAGCTCGTGCAGCAGCGGCAGGCCCGGGTTCTCCAGCATCGGCCGCTGTTCGGGCAGGTCCCCGCCGCTGCCGAAATCCTCGCCCTCGCCGCGAATCACGACGACCTTCACGTCGTCGTCGACGTTGCACTTGTGGATCAGGTCGGCATAGTTCTGCCGCATGCCCAGGGTGGTGGCGTTCTGCGCGTCGGGACGATCGAACGTGATGTAGGCGATCCGGTTCTTCTTGTCCTTCTCGAACTTGATGTACTGCTCGGCTTCCTTCTTCAGTTCTTCGTAGTCGTATTCGGGCATCGTCTTCTCCTCCTGAATTGGCGCTATTTGAGCAAGCTGCCCGCGTCGACGGGAAGCGAAACGCCAGTGACATAACGCGATTCGTCAGAGGCGAAGAACAACACCGCGTTGCTGATGTCCGCGGGTTCCACCCAGGGCACCGGCAGCGTGTGCATCATCTGGGAGATGGGGGCGAAGTCCTCCGGACCGGGGTTTTCCAGGTCCGGACGGAAGAGCCGGAACGTGTTGTCGTTCATCACCATCGTGGTGCTGACCTGGGTGGGCAGCACCGAGTTGACCCGGATCATGTGCTGGCCCAGTTCGACGGCGAAGGCGCGCATCAGGCCGATCACGCCGTGCTTGGCCGCGACGTAATGGCCGGTGTTCGGGTACGCCTTGCGCCCGCCGACCGAGCTGGTGAGCACGATCGATCCGCCGCGGACACCCGAAAGGATATGCGGCACACCCGCTTTGACCGTGTGCCAAACCCCGGTCAGGTTGATGTCGATCATGTCCTGCCAGACGTTCTCACGGATCTTGTGCAGCTTCCTGCCATCGGTCCCCACGCCGGCGTTCGCGACGATGATGTCGAGGCGCCCGAGTTGTTCGACACCCGCGTCCACCACCGATTTCAGCGCCGCGTAGTCGCGGACGTCGACCTGCGCGGTGACAATGCGCCGGTCCTGGGCCTTCACCAAGTCGGCCGTCTCGGCCAGGTCCTCGGGCGTCGAATGCGGGTAGGCCAGGTTCTCGATCGGGCCGCAGACATCGATCGCGACGATGTCGGCGCCCTCCTGCGCCAAGCGCACCGCGTGGCTGCGGCCCTGGCCGCGGGCGGCGCCGCTGACGAACGCGACCTTGCCCTCGACGCGGCCCGTCATCAGGGCACCACGGTGGGCAGGGTTTCCCAGCCCCGCACCGACGACGTCGGGCTGAGCTTTGCGTTCGTCATATCGGGCTCCCACTCCGGGAAGCGCTTGAGGATTTCCTCGAGCGCGACGCGCCCTTCCAGCCGGGCCAGCGCCGAGCCCAAGCAGAAGTGGGCACCGACGCTGAACGTGAGGTGCGGCCGGGCCGGGCGGTGAATGTTGAATTCGCCTGCGTCGGGGCCGAATTGCCGCTCGTCTCGGCAGGCCGCCCCGAGCAGCATCAGCATGACACTGCCCTCCGGCACCGTCTGGTCGTAGATGCTGACGTCGCGGGTGACATAGCGTGCCATGTGCGGTGCGGGCGGCTCGAAGCGCAGCAGCTCCTCGATGGCCTGCGGGATGAGTGCAGGGTTCTCGACGAGTTCACGACGCTGATCGGGATGTTCGGCGAGAACCTTGCCCGCCCAACCGATCAGACGCGTGGTCGTCTCGTTTCCCGCCCCCGCCACCACGTTGAGGTACACCAGGATCTCCTCGCGCCTCAGCCGCCGCGTGGTGCCGGTCTCGTCGACGAACTCGACATTGAGCAGCTCGGTCATGATGTCGTCGGACGGATTGTTGGCGCGCCAGTCGATGTAGGCCTCGAACTGCTCGCCCACCGACAGGCCGTGTTCGGCGACACTCATCGGCTTGCCGGGCTCGGTGCGCAACTGGGCGTTGCCGCGGTCGCGGATGTATTCCTGATCCTCTTCGGGGATGCCGAGCAGGGCGCTGATCACCTTCATCGGCATGATGGCGCCCAGGTCGGTGACGAAGTCGAACCGCCCCGACCCCACCAGCGGATCCAGCGATTGCGCGCAGAACTCGCGGATCATCGGCTCCAGCGCGGCGATCTTGCGGGGCGTGAACATGCGCGACAGCAGCTTGCGGTGCACGTCGTGGATCGGCGGGTCTTCGAAGATCAGCATGCCCGAAGGGATTTCGAGGTTGGCCTTGATCAGTTCCATGATCACGCCCCGCGCGGAGCTGTAGGTGGCGTGGTCGACGATCGCCTTGTTCACATCCGCGTATCGACTCAGCGCGTAGAAATCGTATTCGGAGTTGTAATACAGCGGCGCCTCGTCGCGCAGGCGCTTGAACATGGGATACGGGTCGGCAATCAGCTCGACGTCGTACGGATCGAATCGCACGTGGCTGTCGGTGCTCGTCGTCACGAAATCCCTCCTACGGCTGCCGGTTACCGGACATCCCCACCGCCTGGCAGCACCGGATCCGGGTCGGGCAATTTATACACTCCGCTTAATTGCCTTGCTATATGACGTGTGCACGGGCTGGGCTGAAATCGGCCCGTCAGTGTGGCCTAACTCTATTCTCGTAGAGAACCACACGGCGAATGGTCTGGCAAGACCCCATGCCGCGCGGCTCGCCGTCGATCCAGGCGCGGTCATCCGAGCGCCGTGGCCCGGCGCTCGCCGGCGGGGCGCTGCCCTTCGGCGCCGGTCAGCCGGCCGCGGTGGGAACTACGAAGAATGCCTGCCGCGATGGCCGACAGGATCCCGTCGAGTTGCTCGGGACTGTCGACGACCCGGTCGCCGTGCGCGAAGCGCACCAGAAGGCCGTTGATGAACGTCAGCGTCACGTTGCTCAGGTCCTCGATGACGGCGGGGTCCAAGTCCGCGCCGTGCGGCATGAGCTGGACCAGAATCTCGCGGTGCAGCTTGGTGAATTCGTCGGTGGCCCGCTGCAGGATCGCGGCCAGCGACGGGTCGCGGGCGGCCTGCATGGTGAGCTCGTAGCGGGCCTTGGTCCGAAACAATTGCGGCTCGCTGCCGGATCGGATGACCACCTGGGACAGCCGCGAGGGCGAGGGGTTGTTGCCCCGACCGTCGGAGTCGTCGGCAACGGATTTCAGGTCGGCGAGATCGAGCTCGGCCAGCCGCTCGGCCACGGCGCGCAGCAACGCGGAGCGGGTGCGAAAGTAGAACGACGTGGTGCCGTCGGGCACGCCGGCCTTGCGATCGACCTTGAGATGACTCAATCCCTTGGCCCCGTCGTCGGCCAGCAGCTGAATCGCCGCGTCGCATAAGTCGCGGCGGCGCTCCCCGGGATTGGGCTTACGGCGTTTGTCCATTGTCTTGGAATGAGAGGCTACTCTATATTCGTAGTGTCGGCAAAGTTTGGCAACCCGGGACGCCGGACGCTTTTTGGCAAGGGAGCGGGGGTGCACCGCCGAGCCAAACGGCTAACCGCCCACGTCCGCATCCTCGATCGCCCGGCCGAGATCACTGATCCTCGTCAGGCCGTAGCGCGCCGCGGTCGCGGCGGTCACCACGATGCCGTTCTTGTTCTCGGCCGGCGCCGGCCGCAGAGCGACGAGCCCCGTTTTCTGCAGCGCCCGGGCGAGCACTGCATGGGCTTGGTGCGGATCCGAGATCCCGCCCCGGCCCCCGTCCAGATAAGCGAGGAGGCTACCCACATACTCGGGGACGAGTCCTACCGCGCCGTCGCGGAGCAGCGGAAAGTACGTGTCGCGGTTGCCGATTCCCAGCCGCCGCTCGACCGGGAAGCCGGCGTCCACGAGCGCATGGGCGTAGAGCTCCGCCACGGTCACGCTCTCGGCGAAGTTGGCCGAGCCGACGACGATCGGCGGCCGGTCTCTTCGCGATTCGCGCGGCGTCGGGTTGTTCCCTCGCTCGGCGAGGAATTCAGCCGCCGCCGCCGCGGGAGGTGAGCCGCGAAGGACGCGGCGATTGAGCTCGGCGAGGCGCTCGGTCGTGAGTTCCGCGCTGACGGCATCGATCGTCGCGGCGAGGCGTGCTCCGTAAGTCACGCGCAACTCGTCGCGCAGGATCGGCGTCACACTCTCGGCGGGCTGGGCGTGCCGGTCATCCTCGAGCAGTACGAAGTCGCCGGCGAGGAGGCGTGGATCGGTCGTGAAGAGCACGCCCACCTGAATCGCTCCGGTTTGCAGCGCGTCGACGGTGCGCGGCCCTCCGGCATCGGTGACACGAAACTTCTTGAAGGTGAGCCCATACCGCGCGCGCAGCAGCGGCAAACAGAGCAGTTCGCTTGGACATTCGGGACCAGAGCCGAACACCAATGTCTCGGCCACCATCACGTCCGGCTCCGCTCGTTCACGGGTCGAGCTTGTCGCTTTCGAAGACCAGGAAGCTCGCCCCCTGGGGATCGCTCAGGACGCTGAAGCTGCCCTTCGGCTGCTCCGTCGGACCCGAGAGAACGGCGCCGCCGTTGGCGACGGCGGTTGCGCCAGCCTCGGCGACGTCGGCCACGACGAAGTAGGGCAGCCAGCGCGACGGCCCCCCGGCGTCGGCCGCCGTCAGACCGCGCAGCCCGCCGTTGTCGCGCGCTCCCACACGGATCACCCAGTAGGGCACCGGCATGCCCGCAAGGAACTCGATGCGCCAGCCGAACAGCCGGCGGTACCAGGCGATCGCGACATCGACATCCGGGGTGGCAAGCTCATTCCACGTCAGGCATCCGGGCTCGTTCACACGGGTCGCGCCGAAGTGCCGGCCGGGCTGACAGAGGTGGATAACGGCCCCGTGCGGATCGCGCACGACCACCAACCTCCCTCGGTCTCCGAAATCCAGCGGCCCTTCGAGGATGGCGCCCCCCAGCGCACGGGCGCGGGCGGCCGCCGCGTCGACGTCGGCGACCGAGACGTGCGAGTTCCAGCGTGGCTCAGCACCGGCGGGGTCGGTCGCGCGGAGCGCATAGAGCGCGGCGACCTCCTGCTGCTCGCGGCGCAACACCGTGTACGCGCCGCCGTTCGCCATGCGCCGCTCGTCCGGCGTCCAGCCGAAGAGCGTCCCATAGAACGCTGTGGCGGCCTCCGGGTCCGTCGTAGCGAGGTCGACCCAGCTGAACGTCCCCTCCGCATACCCGGTGCGCGCTCCCATCCGCGCAGCCTACCCAGGCGAATCGCGCACGCAGGTCGAATCGAGATGCGGGGACGGCGATCGAACGCCCGCCGCGCTTCCCGGGATTGGGCTTTCGCCACCCCCGGGACGGCGGGGGCGTGGACCGCCAAGCGCACGCGCGCCGGCGCGGGTGAAACCGGCTGCCGGACGACGACTGGAACAATGGCCGAATGGTTCAACGCCGAGTGCACATCACTGCGGGCGCCCGACTCGCGTGCGTCGGCCTGCTTGCGACGCTGTTGTGCGGCTGCCACTCGGCGCGGCAGGCGGCCACACCCACCACCTCGAGCGCCGGCGCCACCACCACGATGCCCACGCCCGCCACGCCACCCGCGCCGATCGTGAAAATCGCGCCGTTGCCCGTACGCCCGGTGACCAAATCGCAGCCGACCAGCCCGGAGAAGTGCCCCGCCACCGACCCGAATCGACCGGTGGCCCCGACCGATGCCCTCACCACGTGCGACATCGGGCGGACCACGCTGTACATGCTGGGCCCGGAGTCCATGCAGCTCGGGCTGATACACGTCGATCCGCCGAAGGCGCTGACGGCCGACTTCTACGAGGTGACCCTGATCCTGGACCCACCATCGGCGGCGGCGTGGGCGTCATACACCGCCGCGCACCTGCAGGACCACGTGGCCTTCGTCCGCGGCAATCTCGTTCTGGAGGCGCCGATAATCGAGGATCAGGTCACGTCCGGGCGCATCGCGCTGACGACCCAAACCACCCAGGGCGCCGCGCAATTGGCGCAACTGGCCGGCCGGCCATCCTGACATGACAACGGGCACCGACCGGCTCGGCATCGGCATGCTCAGCGTGTTCGGCCTTCCCCCAGTGGAATTGGTCAACCTGGCGGCGGATCTGGGCTGTCGTTACGTCTCCGCCGCGCTGCAGGGAATGCCGTTGGTGCCGCTCGGCTATCCGCGCTTCTCGCTCAAGGATGACGCCGCCCTGCGGAAAACCCTGGTGGCGGCGATGAATGACCGCGGCGTGACCATTTCACTCGGCGACGGGTTCCTCGTGCTCCCCGGCGCCGACGTGGGCGCGTTCGCCGGCGATCTCGACGTCCTAGCCGAGCTCGGAGTTCCGCGGATCAATGTCGTCAGCCTGGACCCGGACCTTTCGCGCAGCGTCGACCAGTTCGGCGCCCTGACTGCGCTTGCCGCCCAACGGGATATCGAGTCACTTGTCGAACCGGTGCCCGGCCTGACCGTCGGCGACCTGCCGACCGCGCTGGCCGCCCTGCGACATGTCGGACGCCCCGACTTCCGGTTGCTGATCGACACCATGCATCTGGTGCGCTCGGGTTCGGGCGCCGCCGATCTCGCCGCGATCGACCCGGCTTGCATCGGGTACGCCCAACTCAACGACGCCACGCTGCGCCCGCGCAGCGAAAACTACATGGAGGAAGCCATGTTCGAGCGCATGGTGCCCGGTGAGGGCGAACTGCCCCTGCGCGACATCCTTTCGGTGCTCCCGCCCGACATCGTGATCGAGATCGAGGTACCGCGACGGTCGTTGGCGTTGTCCGGGGTCAGCCCGATCGACCGGCTGCGACCATGCGTCGAGGCGGCGCGTCGGTTGCTGTCCGAGATGCCCTGAAGCGGCGCGTCCGCCCCGCACAGGACGGGGCGGACGTCAGCCGGGTCGAACTACGTGCAGGGAACCCCGTGCGGGCCGCCGATCCACTGCCCGGGCGGCGATTGCCACGGGCAAATCTGCTTGACCTGTCCGGGCGGCAGCGGGTTCCAATGACCGTTGTCCACGACGTGTGGGCCCGGCGGAACCGGCGGCGGCCACGGACCCGGGTGCGCCTGCGCCATACCCGTACCAAGTCCGAGCGCCGCCGCGCTCAACGCGCCGACGATCGCGGTCTTACCTGCGAATTTCTTGACGTTCACTCTGCTGGCCTCCTCTCGGTCCCGTGGCTTTCCCCATCGGGAACTCCGCGGTGTGCGGGGATGGACCGATCTCACGACCCCCAAATTGTCGCCAGAAGATTACCCCCGCCAGCGAAGTCTCAAACCGCCCCCGCGCCTAGGGTGACCTCGCCGTGGCGGTCAGCCGTTTGGGCGGCGGGCGAACGCCGGCGCGTGCTCCGGTAACACCCCGACACCGACGAAGTAGGCCGGCACGACCGAGAGCCACGGCAGCCGTCGCATCAGGCCCAGGAGGGCCGACGGCGGCGTGGGGTCGGCGCCGCGCAGCAACGGCCCGAGCAACATGCGGTGCAGCACCTGCTGCACGAGTTGCGTCACCACGGTGGGCAGGACGCGCCGGCGGTGCACCGCCGCGAGGTCGCGGTCGCCGACGCGGTGCCGTCGCAGCGGTTCGGCCAGGATGGTCGCGGCCGCGACCGCATCCTGGATCGCCAGGTTGATGCCGACGCCGCCGAGCGGCGACATCGCGTGTGCGGCGTCGCCGATGCACAGCAACCCGTCGGTGTGCCAGCGGCGCAGCCGATTCACATGCACGTCCAGATGCTTGACCTCGTCCATGGATTGCAGCGCCGCCACCGACTCGGGCATGTCGGGCAGCAACTCCGCGACGTCCTGCCGAAACGCTTCGATGCCGCGCGCCCGCAACTGGGCGTCGGTGCCCTTGGGCCCCAAATAGGCGATCTGGAAATAGCGTTCGCGCGGGATCACGGCAAGACCCTTGCCCGGACCGAGGCGAGGGAGGAACGAGTATTCCACGTCTTCCTTGTGCGGCAACCGAAACCACCACACGTCGAACTTCACCGGGAACTCGCGTGCCTTGAGCCCGGCCTCCTGGCGGGCGACCGACCAGCGGCCGTCGCAGGCAACCGTCAACTCGGCCCGCAATTCGCCCTCGCCGTCGGGGCCCCGGTAGCGCACCCCGGCGACCCGGCCGGCCTCCCACAACAGCCCGTTCACCTCGGTGTTCATCCGCAGCGAGAAGTTCGGTTCCGCCTGGGCCGCATCGGCGAGCAGATTGAGCAGGTCCCACTGCGGCACCATCGCGACGAAGGGGTGGGGCTGGCGCAACCGTTCGAAGTCGACATAGGTCACCGATCGCCCGTTGGATTCGAGCTTCGCGGTGCGCACCTCGGTAAAAGGCAAGGCCGAGAAGGGTTCCCACAAGCCGAGCTCGTCCAGGAGGCGCATGGTGGTCGGATGAACCGTGTCGCCGCGGAAGTCGCGCAGGAAGTCGCCGTGCTTCTCCATCAGCGTGACCTGCACGCCCGCCCGGGCCAGCAGCAGCCCGAGCACCATGCCGGCCGGGCCGCCGCCGATGATCGCGCATGTCGTGTTGTCAGCCATCAGAATTCAACATCGAATACCGAGACGGGATCGAGGATCACACCGGCCTCCGCGACATAACGGTCCCAGAGCGCCAACAGCTCGGCCAGCTTCTCGGGGCGCGAGCCGGCGAGGTCGTGGATTTCGCCCGGATCCGACGCGAGGTCGTACAGTTGCCAGTCGCCCGGACCATACGGTGCGGGCAGGTGCAGCGCCTTCCAGTCCCCCTGGCGAATTGCCCGGCGGCCGAACAACTCCCAGCCCGTGCCGGTGTCGGCGTCGTGGACCGCCTCCGCACCGCCGGACAGATAGGGCACCAGGGAGCGGCCGCGGACGGGCGCCACCTCGCGCCCGCGGTAGACCGTGCCGGGGTGAACGGCCCCGGCCAGTTCGAGCACCGTGGGGGCGATGTCCATGACCGTGCTGAACGCGGTGCCGATCTGCCGCTGCCGCTCAAAGCCCCCCCAGGTGGCGAACCCGACCACGCGGATCCCGCCTTCGGTGGTGAACGCCTTGTGCAGGCGCGACGGCGCGGTGGCCGCCTGCGCCCATCGCGGCCCGTACCAGATGAACGAGGAGGGCCGGCCGAGGTTGTCCAGGCTGTTGTCGCAATGCTTTTCGATCTGGGCGGCGATTCGCGGACCGTGCAGCGGCATCGCCTCGACGATGGCGCCCTCGGCGCCGTTGTCGGACAGGAAGATGACGACCGTGTCGTCGAGCTCGCCGCGCTCCGACAGGTAATCGGTGACCCGGCCGATGTTCCAGTCCATCCGGTCGACCATCCCGGCGTAGACCTCCATGCTGCGGGCCGACACCGCCCGCTGCTCGTCGGTCATGTCGGCCCACTCCGGCGCGCCGTCCGCAACGACCGGGTGCGGCTCGACATCCGGCGGGCACAGGCCCAGCTTCTTGAGCGCCGCCAGTCGCTCGTCGCGAAGCGCGTCCGGCCCGGCGTCGTAGCGGCCACGGTATTTCGCGATGGATTCGTCCGGCGCCTGCAGCGGCCAGTGCGGGGCCTGGAAGGGCAGATACGCGAAGAACGGCCGGTCGTCGTCGGGTGCGCGTTCGCCGAAGTATTGCAACAGCTTGTCGGTGTAGAAGTCCGACGAGTAGAAGTCGTCGCCGACGGTGACGAATTGATCGTCCTCGGTGTAAAGCGTTGGTACGGGCGAGAAGCTGCGCGCCCCGCCGCCACCGAAGTGGCTGGCCCCCGCGGGCAGCAACGCGAACGAGCGCTCAAACCCGCGGGCCCAGGGCGACGTCTCGATGGTGGCGCCCAAGTGCCACTTGCCCGACATCAGCGTCAGGTATCCGGCGTCGCGCAGCAGTTCCGGCAACGCCACCACCCGGTCGTTGAGATAACCCTCGTAACCGGGCGCGCCGCGGAAGGCGGGGCCGGCGACCTCGAGCATAGTGCCGATGCCCGCGATGTGGTGGTCCGTGCCCGTCATCAGCATCGCCCGGGTCGGCGAACACGCCGGCGCGGAATGGAAATCGGTGAACCGGATGCCCGCGTGCGCGAGCCGGTCGAGATTGGGCGTGTCGATTTCGCCGCCGAAGGCGCCGATGTCGGAAAAACCGAGGTCGTCCGCCACGATCACGAGGAAGTTGGGCCGCTTCACGCTGAAGCATCCTGCCAGGTGCGGAGCCCGGGCGGAATGCTGCCGCGTCGCGCCGTCGTTATTCTCGGGGCGGCGCTACCCGCGCCCGCACTGTGTCGTCGGGAGGGCTTGAGATGCTGGCACCGTTCGAAACGTCCATTCCGCTGGTGGCCGCCCCGATGGCGGGCGGGCCGACCACCCCGGCCATGGTGTCGGCCGCGACCCGCGCGGGCGGCCTCGGCATGCTCGCCGCCGGCTACAAGACCGTGGAGGCCGTCGAGGCCGAGCTCAAACAGATTCGCTCGGAGGGAATCCTTTTCGGTATCAACCTCTTTGCGCCCAACCCGCTGCCGGTCGACCCCGCGAGCTACCGGACGTACGCCGCGATCGTGCAGCGCGACGCCGATCAGTTCGGGCTGAGCCTGCCGCCGGACCCGATCGAGGACACCGACAAGTTCGACGAGAAGGTCGCGCTGCTGCTCGACGACCCGGTTCCGCTGGTGTCGTTCACCTTCGGTATCCCGCCGCGCAGCGTCCTCACCGCGTTGCATAAGGCCGGCAGCGTCGTGGCGCAGACGGTGACGACGCCCGAGGAGGCGGTGCAGGCGCGCGACGCCGGGGTCGACGCGCTCGCCGTGCAGGCGGCGACGGCCGGCGGACACTCGGGCACGCTCTCGCCGCGGAAGCCGTTGACGCCGGTGCCGATCGCCGAGTTGGTCGAACGGATCGTCGCGGCGGTGCCGCTGCCGGTGATCGCCGCCGGCGGGCTTGCCACCCCCGCCGCGGTCGCCGAGGTGATCCGCGCGGGAGCCGCCGCGGCCGCCGTGGGAACGGTGCTGCTGCGTGCGGACGAGAGCGGCGCCTCCGCCACGCACCGGGCGGCGCTGACCGATCCCGCGTACACCGAGACGGTCCTCACGCACGCCTTCACCGGCCGCCCCGCCCGCGGTCTGCGCAACGCCTTCATCGACGCCCACGAGGCGCAGGCGCCGCTGGGCTATCCGGCCATCCACTACCTCACCAGCCCGTTGCGTAAGGCCGCGGCCGCGGCGGGCAAGCCCGACTACGTCCACCTGTGGGCGGGCACCGGGTACCGGAACGCCACCGCGGAGCCCACCTCGGTGATTCTGCGGCGGCTGGCTTCCGACCTATGAGTATTCGAAGCGATTGAGCACGTCGTAGTTGCGGGCGCCCGCCACCCACATGACCTGATAGATCAGCCGCACCGGCGTCGAGTCGATCTGTCGGTAGCCGGCGAGCGTCGAGGTCTGCTCGAGCAGCCGCAGCCGCGGGTTCCATGCCTGAAGCGCCCGAGCGTCGCGGATGCCCCATTTGATGATGCCCCTGGTGAACGCCTTTGACAGCAACGGCGCCAGCGTCGACAGCGTGTCGAAATGCATTTCGCCGCAGCCGAATCGGTCGGTTAGGCGCAGCAGCAGCCGGCGAACCTCGCCCTCCGTCAGATACATCAGCAGGCCCTCCGCGATCACCAGCGTGGGGCGCCCGGTCGGCGTCTGCTCCAGCCACCGCGGGTCGGTCACCGACGAGCCGATCATGCGGTAGCGCTCGGTGTCGTGGTAGAGCCGGCGCCGGAGCTCGATGACGCCGGGCTGGTCGACGTCGAACCAGGAAACCGATGGCGGCACGGCGAGCCGGAACGCGCGGCCGTCCAGCCCGCAGCCCAGGTGCAGCACCACCGCGTCGGGGTGACGCCGCAGGAAGTCGGCGCACCAGTCGTCGAGTCGCTTGGCCCGCAACGCGACCAGGTATTGGTTGGACGCCGGCAGCGAGCTGCGATGGATTCGCTTGAAGTCGTAGTCGATGCGCTCCACCGCTTCCGCGGCCGCCTTATCGCCCAAAATAGGCCGGCGCGAGCGGCTTTCGTGGGCGCGCAGGTACAGCGTTACGAGGTTTGTCCACTCCACCGAGCCCCACGGCACGGCGGTGAAGTCGACCTTCTCCGTCGAGGTCATGGCTTCCTCCTTGCCGCCCGATATTCGGTCCACATCTGCATCAGCTTCTCGCGGTAGGCATCGGTGCAGAACTCGCAGAAATCGCGGAAATCCTCGACGCGCTGCCGCTGCTCGGCCCGGTCCTCGTCCAGCACGGAAAGCGCGAACTCGGCGGGTTCGATGCCCAGCCGCATCAGCGAGAGCTGCGTTCCCAAAACGCTGGTGAACCCGCCCGGCGTGACCCGGTAGAGGTGTTGACGGTCTGGGCTGGGCAACCGCTCCACCATGCCGCCCTCGAGGAGCTGCCGGGCGACGGTGCTGATGGAGGCCTTGCTGACCGACAACGCGTCGGCCAGCTGGGTCAAGGACTGCTCGGGCGGGTGGCAGATCAGCAGCCACCCGTATAGCCGGCCCATGGTCCGGGTGGCACCGAGCATTTCGAAGAACAGCCCGAGGCGGTCGACGAACTCGGACTCTTCCGGCGACATGATTCTCCATTACGTTTAGTACATACTGAACGTAGTTTACGCAATGTATGCCGGTCAAGGAGGGGCGCTTGCGGCGACGGCGATGCCCGCGGGATCAGAACGCGTCCGGGTTACGCTGCACTTCCGTCGGCACCGGGTGCCGATACAGGCGAGAGGCGTTCTCCCAGCTGAACTTTCGTATCACGTCGGCCGGCAGGTCACCGATCTGTTCGTGGATCGTCTGCTGGGTGTGGGGCCAGGTGGAGTCGCAATGCGGGTAGTCGGCCTCCAGCATGATGTTGTCCACGCCGATCCGGTCGCGTTGCACGAACGACGATTTGTCCTCCACCGCGCAGAACCAGAAGTTGCGGGTGAAAACCTCCGCGGGAGTCAGGCTTTCGCCGAGGGCCTGCCAGGTGCCGTACATCGCGTGATAGCTGAGCATGTGGTCGAGGCGATCCAGCAACCCGGCCACCCATCCGATACCGCCCTCCGACAGGCAGATCTTCAGGTTGGGGAACCGGCTGGGCAGGCCCGAGTACAGCCAATCGACGGCCGCCGAGATGGCGTAGGCGAAGAACAGCACGCCCTGCACGTCCGGCGGGGCGTCGTCGGTGGTGGACGGCGAGGAGCCCGACGACCCGATGTGCAGGTTGACGACGGTGCCCGTCTCGGCGCACGCCGCCATCATCGGGTCCCAGTGGCCGGAGTGGATGCTCGGCAACCCCAGCATCGCGGGGTTCTCGCTGAATGTGACGGCGTGGAAACCGCGCTCGGCGTTCTCGTAGATCATCCGCGCGCCGAGCTCGGGGGCCAGCAGCCACGGCAATTGGCATGGAATGATGCGTTCGGGGTAGGAGCCCGCCCACACGTCGAGGTGCCAGTCGTTCCAAGCGCGCACCGAGGCCAGCGCCAGGTCGCGGTCGCTGGTCACCTGCTGCAGGCGCTGGCCGGCGAATCCCGGCAGAAACGACGGGAAATTGAGCGAGGCGTAGATGCCGTTGAGGTCCATGTCCCTGACGCGCTCGTGGATATCCCATGCGCCCCTGCGCATCTCGTCGAAACGGACCGGCTCGAAGCCGTACTCGGCCACCGGCCGGCCGACGACGGCGTTGAACCCGACGTTGGGCAGTTCCCGCCCGTCGTAGACCCACGTCTGTCCCCCGGCATCGGTGTCCACGACTTTGGGTGCCCGGTCGGCGAACTTGCGCGGCAGCCGGCCGGTGAACGTGTCGGGCGGCTCGACGATGTGATCGTCGACCGAGATCACCGTGTACCGCCGCGGCGAGCGCGGCGGATCCGGCAGGAACGTCACCGAGCGCTGCCCGCCGGTCTTTGCGGTGGTGAAGTTCAGGTCGGCGGCCAGCTCGTCGATCGATTTCACTCGTCAATCTCCTTGCCGGACAGCGTGCGTGTAGCGTGCGGCGAGGGCTTCCGGCGTGAGCCCAGGGCGGGAATCCAGCCCGAATTTCGCCCTGAGCGCACGCCCGACGCCCTGGATGCACACTTGACGGTGTTCACGTGAGCACGTCGGGATCGGCCTTGATGGTCATCCTGGCCGCCCCCGCCCAATACACGTCGGCGGCGCGTTCGACGAGCGACCGCTGCATGCCCGCCATGTCCGACCACTTCATCGACACCGGTTCCTTGCCGGTGAGCAGCACGTCGTAGGCCAGCTTGCACACCCGCTCGATGGACGCCGCGCGGTAGACCGCCTCGGGCAGGTTGCGGCCGGTCGCGATGACGCCGTGGTTGACCAGGATGGTCAGGTTGGCGGAGCCGATGCGGGCCGCGAGTTCGGCCGCCCGAGCCGGGGTGTCGATCTCGCCGTCGTAGGTGTCCACCAGGCAGAGGTCGTCGAGGAACAGCGAACCGGTCTGGTGCACCAATTCGGGCAGCCGGCCCAACGCGGCGAGCACGCACACGTAGTAGGGATGGTTGTGAATCACCACCCGGGCGTCGTCGCGGACCCGGTGCAGCTCGGTGTGGATGTGGATGGCCGGGGTGACGTCCCACCGGCCGCGCAGCACCCGGGCTCCGTCGTCGACCACGCAGATGTCGGACGCGGTGATCTCCTGCCACCACAGACCCCACGGGTTGACCAGCATCTGCGTCTGCCCGTCCGGTTGCCAGGTGATGTGTCCGGCCATGTTCTCGGCGAATCCGATGCCGGCCAGGTGCCGGAAGGCAACGGCGAGGGCCTGCTCGTCGGTCAGCTCGACCCCGATGGGCGGGACCACCGACGGCGCCCACACCTCCAGGCCGCCGCGGCGCGGATCAGGAGCGGTCATCTTCGGCCTCCGTTCTGGCTCGAATATCCTCGCGCAACCGGCCTTTGGCAACCTTCCCGCCCGAGGACCGCGGCAGCTCGTCGACCACGACGAGCCGCTCCGGCCAGAGCTCCTTCGACACGCCCAGCCCCGACAGGTGATCGCGCAGCTCGGGCAGGTCGATGGTGGCCGAGTCGACGAGTTCGGTGTAGAGGCAAACCCTTTCGCCGAACAACGGGTCGGGCATCGCGACCGCCGCCGCGACCGCGATGGCGGGGTGGGTGGTGGCGGCGTCCTCGACCTGGGTCGCGCTGATGTTCTTGCCGCCGCGCAGGATGAAGTCGGAGGTTCGCCCGGTCACGGTCAGGTAGCCGTCCGAGTCGATTTCACAGATGTCGCCCATGCGCATCCAGCCGTCGCGGGTGAACAGCTTGTCGTGATCGGTCCCGCCCAGGTAGCCGAGGCTGGTCGCCGGACCGCGGCACGCGGGCTGGCCGCGCCCCGACGCGGTCACGTCCCGTTCCCCGTCGAAGAGCCGGACCGCCATCTCGGGGACGATCCGGCCGCCGGTGCGCAGCCGGCGTTCCCGCGGGTCGTCGACGGTGGTCGCGCTGAGCATCCCGGTTTCGTTCGAGCCGTAGAACTGCAGAATCGTGGCGCCGGTCAGCTCCTCGAACTCGGCGGCGGGGCGGTACGGCAGCGCCTCGCCGCCGGTGAACACCACGCGCAGCGAACTCAGGTCGTAGCCGGGCGTGGCGGGATCCGCCATCAACATGGTCAATTGGGTGCTGACACAACACAATACGGTGGCGCGGTGGCGAGATATCGCCTCGCAGGTGGCCGCGGTGCTGAACCGCTGCAGGATGACCGCGGTGGCGCCGAGGTAGATCGGCGTGGTGTGGCTGGTCCACAGCCCGAAGCCGAATGGCGTCGGGATGACCGGCAGAAAAACGTCTTCCGGCGTCAGCAGGCCGTTGGCGACGGCCTTCTGGTGGAAATAGTGCCAACGATTCTGGGTGTGCACCACGCACTTGGGCAGGCCGGTGGTGCCGGAGGTGGAGTTGATCAAAAAGACGTCGTCGGGCCCGAGCCGACATTCGGCCGTGAGCGGCTTCGGCTCACCGTCCAATCGCGGGGCCTCGGCGCCCAAAACCAGCGCGGGCAGCGAAAGCTCGTCGGCAACCGCAGTCGCGGCACCGCCGCGCTGGGAGTCGCTGATCAGAATCTTCGGTTGCGAGCTGCGCAGTATCGCGGCGACTTCGCGGGCTCCGGCGCGCGCGCCGACGCCGACGACGACGGCCCCGCACCGCTCGATCGCCACGAACAACACGTGCAGGGCGGCGGAATCGCCATGCCACACCGCCACCCGAGCGCCGGGCGCGACCCCGGCCCCGACCAAACGCCGGGCTAAGTCCGTTGCGGCGGAGTCGAATTCGCTCCAGGTAAGTGACTCACCCGGATGGTCGACGTACGCGCGACGACCCGGTGATCGTTCGGCGTTGCGGCGCACCGCATCCGACAACGTCGTGTCGGACCACCAGCCGGCGGCGTGGAAGCGGGCCACGTCCTCGTCGGTGAACGCCGGCGAGGACGGTGTCTGCATGAGCCGATCATAGGAAAGCCATGGACGGGCCCGTGCGCCAATCGCCGCTAGGGGTTCTCCGGGGCCGGCGCGGGTGCGTCGTGTTGCGGGTCGCTAACGGGACCCGGAGGACGGGGGCGCGGCTTATGGCAGTTGCGCGTGCACCCGCAGTTGAGGCCGATGATGCAGCCGCCCCCGCCGGCGGGTTGCACCGGCAGGGCACCGCCCGGAGCGGGCGGTGGCGCCGGCGCCACGTGGGACGAAGACGTGGGGTTCGCGGCCCGGGTGACCATGCCGGCGTCGGACCAACCGAACGCCAGGACGAGCGCTGCGAAGACACCGCAAACCGCGGCCACGGGCTGGGCTTGTCGAATCTTCACGATCTCTCCAGTGTGTTTCTCGCCGCAGGGAGGGCAATTGCGTTGTTGGACTAGGGATTTGGCGGCGTTGAGGCGGGCGGGACGTGCTGTGGATCGCCGGCTACAGCCGGCGGATGTGGGCGCGGCGGCGATTGGCAGTGTTGAACACATCCGCAGTTGAGGCCGATAAAACAGGGCGAGCTGGGCAGTCCGAGCGCACTGTCACCGATCCGTGAGGACGGGGCCGACGCAACGGGTCTTGTCAGCTCCGCCGTCGCGGCGACGTCGAAAGGCGTAAAGACAAGTGCGGCCAGGCAGGCGCACAGCGCCGTCGCCTTCCCGGTCCGCCCATTTCCCATGCCGACCAGAGTAGTTACTCCCCGCGCACCGCGCAGAACACGCGCGGGCTTTCAAAGAACACTCCAAGAAGTCGCCAAGAATCCTTCAAGCGCGGCCGTGGACGGTGAAGTCGCCCAGTGCCCTTTGGGATCGGTAGCGGCGTGGGTCGGTTGCACTTGCCCGACCACCGCTGCCGCCCGCAGCGAACAACACGGAAGGTACACCGCGGATGAAAAGCAAGGTCGTCGTGCTACTGGCCGGCGGGATGCTCGCGCTCGTGCTGCTGACGCGCTATTTCGCGCTGAGCCAGGCCGGTATGCCGTTGGGGTGGATGCTCTACCTCGGCCTGCCGATCATCGGCGCCGGAGTGCTGTTCGCGCTGCGGCTGCTCGACCTCGGCGCCGGGTGGACCACCAAGGACGCGGCGCTGCGCCACCACAGCGGCATCCAGGCCCAGCCGGTCGCGCTCCCGGTATCCGAGCCGCCGCTCTACCAGCGGCTCAGGCAGCTCGAGGACCTGCACGCCAGGGGCGCGATCTCCGACACCGAGTACAGCGCCCAGCGCCTACAGATCATCGCCAACATGTAAGCCGGGCGCGGGCTCGGGCCGCCGATGCGCCCTCGCCACGCGGATCGCATAGATCGCCGCGCTGACCCCGAACATCGCCGCGGTCAGCAGCAGCCACCGCCCGAGAAATGGATCCTGGGTTTGCCCGGTCGCCGCCGAATACGTCGGGGCGCCCTGCTTGATGATGCCGGGGAGGAACACCAGCAGCGTCAGGCCCGCCCCCAGCGCGGGCACCCGGACGTGATTGATTACCGGCACCCGGGGCGGCGCCGTACCGACGACGGCCCGCGACAGCAGCGCGTCGAGAAGCGCATAGACCGGGAACAACACCAGGTCGTGCGCGACGATGGCCGCGGCGAACCACACGATGATCGACTGCCACCACACATGTGGGTTCCACAGCGTGACCGGTTTCATGGTGGCCACCACGTAACCCAGGAGCGCGAACCCGGCGATCAGGGTGAGCAGATGCACCGGGCCGGAACCATAGATCCTAACGAAACCCGTTCGGGCGCTAGGCATTTGCGGCCCCTCGAAAGGCGATGGACTCCACCCATTTGGTGTTGTGCACCCCCGGCAGCGCCGGCACGATGACGCGCGCCGGGTAGCCGTGATCAGGCGACAGGTCGGCGCCGTTGACGCGCAACGCCAGCAGCGCATCCGGGTGCAGCACCTGGCTCTTCTGCAGTGTCGCGCGGCCGAACGCGCCGTTGCGCTCGAGGGAGGATACGTAAGCCGACTCCGGCGCAGGGACGCCGGCCCGCCGGGCCAGCTCCGCCAACCGCACCCCGGTCCACGTCTGGGTGGTCGACCAGCCTTCGACACAGGCGATCGGAAGCACGGCGGTGTGCTGCGGCATGGCCAGCAGCGCCGCGCGATCCAGCACCACCGGGGCGGCACCGCCGCTCAGGGTCAGCCGCCAGCGCTCGCCGGCCTCCGCGGCGGAGATGCCGGCCACCGCCGCGGTCCGGTTGATCTCGAAGTCGTTGGGTCCGTCTCCACGGGTGCGCCCCCGGGGCAGCAGCAGCGCGGCGGGCCGCGTCCAGCCACCCAGCGTCTGACCCGCGGTGATGACCGCCATGAACAGCGCGCCGCCGCCCACCAACGCCAGCGCGCCGCGGCGGCTCATCGTCGCCGGGCTCGGGTCCGCGGCGACCAGCCCGTCCGGCTCCCACGGCTGCGCAACGGTTTCGGCGCGCCCGGTGCGCAGCACGTCGCGCGGCGAGATCGAGCGCAGGCCGGACCACATCGTCGGAATCTTGATCGCGATGTGCACGACGAATCCGGCGATGAACACCCAGGCGCCGAAGTAGTGCGCGGTGTAGAAGCTGAAACCGAAGATGTAGTCGTACTGGATGTTCAGCACGCCGGTGATGATTTCGAACAGGATGCCACCGACCAGCATCAGCAACGAAACCCGTTCCAGCAGTTGGGCTGTCGACCGGGCGGGCGGCCAGGCGAACAGCCTCGGTATCACCGACCATAGTTTGGCCAGCACCACCGGGATCAGGACGAGCCCGAGCCCGACGTGCAGCCCCTGGGTGAGCCGGTACAGCCACGAAGGGTTGGTGGGCCAATCGAACGTCGGCAGCTTGAGCCACCCGACGTCGCCCGGAATGGCCTGGCCGAACCGCGGCCCGTAGGCGACGTAGGACAGCAGGCCGGTGATGATGACGATCGGCAGCGTCACCAGCAGCACCGAGCCGAACACCGAGGTCAGCCACGGACCCCGCAGCGGGCTGCGCCATCGCTGCGCCCGCCGGACGCCCGGCGGCGGGTGCTCGTCCAGCCGACGCCACAGCCACGCGGGAAACCCGTACCCGTCGGAAGCGTCCGGCGCGTCGGTGTCTGCTTTCGGTTCGCCCATGCCGTGCATCATCGATGATGAGACACGGCGGGCCGGCGAAAATGGTTCAGACTCGCCGATCTGCGGCGCGCGTCAGTCCTTGCCCCGCGGCGGCGGCTGCACCTCGACGCCGGAGGAGTCGTGTTCGGGACCGGCGGCCGGGTGTTCGGCCGGGACCCGATCTCGGAAGCGGTCGCCCTCGCTGGGCCGGTCGGGATCGGGCCGGTGGACGTTGCCGTGGTAGGGGCCGGGCTTCGGCCGCGGCGCTCCGCCCGGGAAGGCCAGCCGGAAGATGCTGCGGTGCACCATCCCCCACTGCTTGCCGAAACGACCGGAGTTGTACGGCAGCTCGTAGCGCTCGCAGATCTCTTTGACCTGTGGCGCGATCTCCGAGTAGCGACTGCTCGGCATGTCCGGGTAGAGGTGGTGCTCCACCTGATAGCCCAGGTTGCCGCTGATGATGTGGAACAGGGGGCTGCCGTCGATGTTCGCGGCGCCGAGCAATTGGCGCACGTACCAACCGCCGCGCGTCTCGTTCTCGACCTCTTCCTGGGTGAACGTGTAGGTCTGGTCCGGGAAGTGGCCGCAGAAGATGATGGCGTGCGCCCACACGTTGCGGATGACGTTGGCCAGCGCGTCCGCGGCCAGGGTGCGTAGGTAGGTGCTCTCGACGCCGGGCGCGACTTTGTCGAGGAAGTTCGCCGCGGCGCCGGCGCGACGGCCCTTCGACACCCTGCGCAGCCTTCTGGCGATGCGGGATTGCGACGGCTGTTCGAGCCGGCCGCCCAGCGCCAACTGGGTGAGCGCGAACGCGCCGGCGCTGATGGCCGGCCAGCCGAGGTAGTCCTTGTAGATCTGCGCGCGCGCCTTGACCCCGATGCCCCGTAGGTCCTTGCGCACCTCCGACCACGGCTTTTCGCGCTTGCGGATGGCGTCGATGTCCATGTCGTGGACGGCCACGCCCCACTCGAACAGCAGCGTCAGCAGCAGGTTGTAGATCGGTTGGCCCAGGTAGCGCGGAGCCCATTTCTGATTGGGGTCGATGCGCATGATCTCGTAGCCGAGATCCTTGTCCTTGCCGAGGATGTTGGTGAACGTGTGATGGATGTAGTTGTGCGAGTGCTTCCACGACTCGGCCGTCGAGGCCGTGTCCCAGTCCCAGACCGACGAGTGGATGTCGGGATCGTTCATCCAATCCCATTGGCCGTGCATCACGTTGTGGCCGATCTCCATGTTCTCCAGAATCTTGGCCATGGAGAGGCAGGCGGTGCCCAGCAGCCATGCGGTCTTGGACCGCGACGCCAGCAACAGGATTCGGCCGGCCACCACGATCTGACGTTGTGCCGAGATGACGTTCTTGATGTAGCGGCGGTCGCGGTCGCCGAGGTCGGCGAACACCTCGTCGTGGATCGCGTCGAATTCCTTGGCGAGTTTTTCCAGTTCCTGCTCCCCCAACCGGGACAGCGGGCTCTCCCCGGCCCTTTTAACGGCAGTTGTCACGAGCCGCTCCTTTCCATCACAGTTCGAGTTCGACGTCGCCCTCGGCGGTGTTGATGCAGATCCGCACGTCTTGCTCCGTCGGCTCGATCACGTCGCCCGAGCGCAGGTCGCGCAGCTTGCCCGACTTCAGCGTCCCGACACAGGTATGACAAATTCCGATCCGGCAGCCGAACGCAAGATTGAGTCCCGCCTTCTCGCCGGCTTCGAGAATGGATGTGCCACCGTCACATTCGACTTCCTTCTCGCTGTCCAGGAAGCAGACGGTGCCGCCCTCGCCGGCGTTGGCGTCGCCGCCGATCTTGGGCTGGAACCGCTCGAAGTGCAGGCGATCGCAATCCCCGTTCTCTTTCCAGTGCTCGATCAGGGCGTCGAGCATTTCCCCCGGACCCGAGCAGAACGCCTCGCGTTCACGCCAGTCCGGGCACACGTCGTCCAGCTCCTCGGGTGTCAGGCGCCCCTGCTCGGAGGTGAGGCGCAGATCCAGCCGCAGCCCTTCGTGGCGTTCCTCGAGCTCTTCCAGGGCCGGCAGGAACATGGCCTGCTCGCGGGTCCGCGCCGAATGGATGACCACCGCGTCGCGCAATTCGTCGCGATGGTCGAGGTCGCGCAGCATGCTGATGATCGGCGTGATGCCGCTGCCGGCACTGATGAACAGCAGCTTCGGCGGCAGCGGGTCCGGCAGGGTGAAGACGCCCTCGATCTCGCCGAGCCGAACCAGATCGCCCGGCTGAATCTTGTGCACGAGATACGGCGACACGACGCCGCCGTCGACCCTCTTCGGCGTGACGCTGATCAGCCCGTCGTCGGGCCTGGGATCAGACGTCAGCGAGTACGCACGCCAGTGGTAGACGCCGTCGATGACCACGCCGAGGCGCACGTACTGTCCGGGCTTGTGGCCGGGCCACTCGTACCCCGGGCGGATCAGGACGCTGGCCGCTTCCGAGCCCTGGGCCTCGATGCCCTCGACCTTCCCGCGCAGCTCCTTGGTGGTCCACAGCGGGTTGATCATCTCGAGGTAGTCGTCCGGCTGCAGCGGGCTGAACAGCCGCCGGACCGCTCGCAGGAACAGCCGACGCCCGCGTGGGACCTGGGGTTCAGCGCCGCGCTCAGCCATGCATTCAGAGTACACACTTGTACACCGACTTTAAACGTCGATATTGAATTAGGTTGTACTATCAGGCAACACGACGTTTTTCAGGCGCTATACAGAAGACACGCCTGTTCACTATTGCAATTGCTGTGTGACTGGATCTGGCGCGATGCGTTACACCCCGCGTGCCCGGATCCGGCAACGCCCAAACATTTGTTCAGCGGATTCTCAGCTGACGCGCCACCGCGTGAGCGGTGCGCCTATTGTTCGACGTGTGCTGATCGGCTTCCTCCTCGCGCTGGGCTGCTCGGTCTGTTACGGCACGGCGTCGGTGTTGCAGGCGGCCGCGACGCGATCGGTGGAAGCGGGCAGCGGCTCGGGCGTCGACACCGTGCTGCTGATGCGCGCCGCCCGCCAGTGGCGCTACCTCGTCGGCGTCGGCCTGGACGGGCTCGGCTTCCTGCTCCAGGTGGCGGCGCTGCGACTCGTGCCGATCTACGTGGTCGCCGCGGCGCTGGCCGCCTCGATCGCGGTCACCGGCGTCGCGTCCGCGTGGCTGCTGTCGGCCCGGCTGTCGCGGGCGGAATGGACGGCGGTGGGCGTGGTGTGCGTGAGCCTCGTCGCGCTCGCGCTGGCGGCCGGCCCCGGGCACTTCCGGCACGCTCCGGCCGGGCTGGGCTGGGCATTGCTGGGCGTGGTGGCCGTGGTGTTCGTCGCCGGCGCCGTTGCGGGCCGGCTGCCGGACCGCCCGCGGGCGCTGGCGTTGGGGTTGGCGGCCGGAACCGGTTTCGGTGTCATTGAGGTCGGTGTCCGGCTGATCGAGGTGATCGACCCGACCCGGCGCGCCTTCTACACCAACCCGGCGTTGTACGCGGCGGCCGCGGGCGGGGTCGCGGGTTTCCTGCTGCTGACCTCCGCCCTGCACCGCGGATCCGTCACGACCGCCGTCGCCGGGATGGTCGTCGGTGAGACCATCGCGCCCGCGTTCGTCGGGGTGGTCTGGCTGGGCGACAACGCGCGCGACGGGCTCGGCTGGTTGGTGATCACGGGGTTTGTGGTGGCCGTGTCCGCCACCCTGGTACTGGCGCGGTTCGGGGAAGCGCCGCAGGAAACCGTCGCCTAGCTCACCGGGACCTGCCGGCCGGGGGTGCGCTCCGGACGGTATGTCCTCTCGCGCGCCGCGCGGGTCCACAGCACGCCGCCCTGCGCGCTCGCGCCCGCGGCGATCAGCGCGCGTTTGAGGATCTTGTTCGTCGCCGTGGTGGGCAGGTCGGCGTTGATCCGCACGTACCGCGGCCAGCCCTTCGGCGACAGATCGGGTTGCGCGGCAAGGAAACTCGCGAACTCGTCGGGCCCCAACCGCGCGCCCGGGCGCAACACCAGCGCGGCCATCACCTGATCGCCCACCCGCTCGTCGGGCACCCCGTAGACGGCGACCTGGCTGACCTCGGGCAGCCGCTCCAAAATCCGTTCGATCGGGCCCGCCGCCAGGTTCTCGCCGTCCACCCGCAGCCAATCCGCCGTCCGCCCGGCCAGGTAGATCCAGCCGTCGGCGTCGCGGTAGGCCAGGTCACCGGACCAGTACATGCCATGCCGCATCCGCTGGGCGGTGGCGTCCGGATCGTTGTAGTAGCCGACGAACGGCCCCGCGCCCTGGGTGTTGACGAGCTCGCCCACCGCGTCGTCGAAGTTGGTCAGCGCCCCGTGCTCGTCGAATTGGGCGACGGCGCATTCGCGCAGCGTCTCCGGGTTGTAGACGCTCACCCCCGGATACGGCCGGCCGATCGATCCGGGCGGGGTGCCGTCCTCCCGGACGACGATCACCGCGAATTCGCTGGAACCGAAGCTGTCGACCACCCGGCACCCGAAACGCCTTGCGAATTCGGCGATGTCGCGGTCGGTCGCCTCGTTGCCGAAGGCCACGCGCAACGTGTTGTCCGCGTCGTCGGGGCGCTCGGGGGTGGACAGGATCAAGGCGAGCGGCTTGCCGACATAGTTGAGGTACGTCACGCGGTAGCGGCGCACGTCGTCGAGGAACCGCGACGGGGAGAACCGGGCCGGGACCATGGTCGCGCCGGCCCCGATGGCAACCGCCCAACCGGCGGCGACGCCGTTGGAGTGGAAGAGCGGCATCGACAGGTAGCAGACGTCTGAGGCGGTGACGTCGTACTGGTAGATCAGGCTGGCGCCGCACATGACGGTCATCGCGTGGGCGAGCCGCACGACCTTCGGGTCGCCACTGGTCCCGGAGGTGAAGATCATCATCAGGGTGTCGCCGCCGGCGACCTCGCGATGCGGGACCAGGGCCGGCGCCGCGGCCACCAGGTCGGCGTAGCGCCGGCCGGTTACGTCGAGCACCTGAATCCCGTTGAGGTCCAAGCCATCCAGGAGGGCGACGTGCTCGGGGTCGACCAGCAGCAGCTGACAGTCGGAGCGCCGGATGTCGGCCACCAGGCCCGCCCCGCGCCGCGTCGTGTTGATGCCGCACAGCACGTAGCCGCCCAGCGCGGCCGCCGCCATGGCGCGCAGCATCGCCGGGGAGTTGGGCAGCAGGGCGCCGACGTGCAGCGGGCGGGCGGGGTCGGCGAGGGCGATCAACGCGGCGGCCTGCGCCTCGGCCTCGGCGAGGTGTTCGCGCCAGGTCCACACGCGGTCGCCGGAGGCCAGCGCCGGGGTGTCGTCGTTGCGGCGTTGCCGCAGCAGCTGCTGGACCGTCTCGATCATCGGGTGGTCAGCACCAGCCCGGCGTAGTGCCGACGGGCCACCTCGTCGCAGTGGCGCCGATACGTGCCGAACCCGCCGGCGTAGGGCATGAAGATTCGTTTCTTGCCCTCGATGTTCGCGCCCAGGTACCAGGACGAGGCCGCCCTCGGGAACAACGTCTGCTCGGCCGCCTCGGCGACGTGGTCGGTCCAGGTGTCGGCGGCGTCGCGGCGCGGTTCCACCTCCGTCACCCCGAGGCGGCGGGCGGTCAACATCAGCTCGGTGACCCAATCGACCTGCACCTCGGCGTGCAGCACCATGTTGGCCAGCACCGAGGGACTGCCCGGGCCGCTGATGGTGAACAGGTTCGGCAGGCCGGGCACCATCAGGCCCAGGAACGTCACCGGGCCGTCCGCCCAGACGTCGCTCAGCCGCACTCCCCCGGGCCCCTGTGGATCGATGCGGGTCAGCGCGCCGGTCAGCGCGTCGAAGCCGGTGGCGAAGATCAGGACATCGCAGGGATAGGTCGCCGCGCCCGTGCGCACGCCGTCGGCGGTGATCGCCTCGATGGGCTCGCGACGCAGGTTGACCAGCGCGACATTGTCGCGGTTGAACGCGTCGTAATAGCCGCCGTCGGTGCAGATTCGCTTCGACCCGATCGGGTGGTCGACGGGGATGAGGTCGGTGGCCACTTCGGGGTCGGCGACGATTTCGCGGACCCGCTGCTCGGCGAACTCACGGGCGATGTCGTTGGCCGCGAGGTCGGAGTTCTGGTCGGGGAACGTCTTGGCGAACAGCACGCCGCCCTCGCGCCAGCGCCGCCACAACGCCTCGGCGCGTTCCTGCGGTTCGGTGTCGACGGCCCGCTTGTGGTAGGTGCCGTGCGGGGTGCCGGCCGCCGCATAGGCCGACATGCGGCGCCGCTCGGGATACTGCTCCCGAATCTGTTGTTGCTCCTCCGGCGTCCAGGGGCGGTTGGGCATCGGGATGCTGTAGTTCGCCGATCGCTGGAACACCACCAGCCGATCGGCCTGCGCGGCGACGATCGGAACCGCTTGAATGCCAGACGATCCCGTGCCGATCAGGCCCACGTGTTTGCCACGCAGGTCGGGGTCCTCGCGCGGCCAGGCGGCGGTGAAGTACACCTCGCCCGCGAAGTCGTCGACGCCGGGGATGGCCGGACGGTTGACCGCCGACAGGCAACCCGTCGCGCAGACGAGGAACGACGCGGCGTGGGTCCGCCCGTCGCGGGTTCGTATCCGCCATTGGGCTTGCTCGAAGGCCGCGCCGACCACGTCGACCTCGAATCGATAGTGCCGGCGCAGATCGAATCGGTCCGCGACGTGCCGCAGGTAGGCGAGGATCTCCGGTTGCGCGGCGAACCGTTCGCTCCACGTCCAGTCCTGCTGCAGCGCGTCGTCGAACGAGTAGGAGTAGTCGACACTTTCGACGTCGCACCGGGCGCCGGGGTACCGGTTCCAGTACCAGGTGCCGCCCACGTCGGGCGCCGCCTCGAGGCCGATCACCGACAGGCCGGCCGAGGCCGCCCGGTGCACGGCGTAGAGCCCGGCGAACCCGGCCCCGATGACGATGACGTCGGTGTCTGTCTTCGGGGTCATGTCGACTCGCAGACGGTGGGTTGCAGCAGTTCCCGAAGGTCGGCGTAGATCATGGCCTGCGCCGAGGCCGCCGGGGGGAAAGCGGGAATGGTCAGGAAGCCGTGGAACAGGTCCGGGAAGTCGCGGTGCACCACGGGCACCCCCGCGTCGCGCAGTCGGCACGCATAGTCGCGGCCCTCGCCGTGTAGCGGATCGAGGCCGGCGGTGACGATCACGGCGGGTGGCAGGTCGGCGTGCGAAGCCGCGCGCGCCGGCGCGACCAGGTGTGGCGGATCCAAAAGCGTTGTGCTGTCCAGGTATTGGCCCCAGTACCACCGCATGGCGGCGCGAGTGAGGAAGTAGCCGGTGGCGCAGCGCCGATAGCTCTCGGTGTCGAAGGACGGGTCGATTACCGGGTAGATCAGCAGCTGCGCGGCCGGCGGGGCGACCGCCCGGTCCCGGCAGAGGATGGCGGTGACGGCGGCGAGGTTGCCGCCGGCGCTGTCGCCGGCGACGGCGGTCCGCACCGGGTCGATGCCGAGTTCGGCGGCGTGGTCGATCACCCAGCAGAACGCCGCGAACGCGTCCAGTGCGGCCGCGGGGGCGCGGTGTTCGGGCGCGAGGCGGTACCCGACCGACACCACGACGGCCTCGGTGCCGCGGGCCAGCGCGCGGCAGAAGCCGTCGTGGGATTCGATGTCGCACAACACGAATCCGCCGCCATGGCAGAACACGATCGCGGGGCGCTCGTCGCGCGTGTCGCCATGGGGGTGGTAGACCCGCACGGGGATGGCGCCGGCGGGGCCGGGGATCGACCGGTCCTCGGTGCGGCGGACGTCGTCGATGTTGTTGACCGGCTGGCGTCGCTGCGCGACGGCGGCGCGGGCCTCGTCGGCGGTCATGGTCTCGATGCGCGGGAACCCGGCGTCCAACTCGCGCAGCATCGCCCGGACGCCGTCAAGGGGGCCGTCCATGTGAACCTCCGCCCGCATCGCCGGGCCGCTCATGCCGGCCGGTACTTCAATAGGGTGATTCCGTTTTCGGGCAGATCGTAGAACACCGGCCGCACCCGCATGCCGATTCCGACGTCGCCGGGGTCGACGTCGACCAACTCGGTGCTGAACTTCGGCCCCGCGTCCCACTGCACGACCGCGAGCAGCTGCGGCAAGGCGTCGGCCCACGGTGGCGCGGTGGGCCGGCGGGCGATCGTGAACGTATACAGCGTTCCGGCGCCGTCGATTTCGCGCCATTCGAGGTCGTCGGCCAGCGTTCCCGGGGCCAGCGTGCGCGGGTAGAACACGTGGCGCGCCAGCGAGGGCGAGTACTGCACCACGATGCGGTGGCGGGCCAGGCCGTCCCAGAAGGGGCGTGACACCGGCGTGGGCTCGGGAACGGGGACACTCATCGCTAGTCCCCCCGCATCAGCAGCGCGACTTGCTCGCTCATGATGCCGCCGTTGCCGGTGACGAACGCGGTGTGGCAGTCGCGCACCTGCGCGTCGCCGGCCCGGCCCATGACCTGCCGGGCGCCGTCGACGACGTGGTGCATGCCGCCGGCCATGCCGGCCTGCCCGTAGGACAGCTGGCCGCCGGCGGTGTTGAGCGGAAAGTCGCCGCGGTAGGTCAGGTCGTGGCCGGCGATCCACGCCATCGCCTCGCCCTTGCCGCAGAAGCCCGCGTCCTCCAGGCTCATCAGCACGGTGATCGTGTAGCAGTCGTAGATCGACGCCATGTCCACCTCGGACCGGGTCAGGCCGGCCATCGCGAAGGCCCGGTCGGCGGCGCGGGCGATCGGGGTGCGCAGCATGTCTTCGGCGTAGGTCGGGGTCTTGAAAGCGATGTGTTCGCCGAAGCCGGTGACCCACACCGGCCGGTGGCGACCGCGACGGGCGATGTCGGCGTTGGCGATCAGCACGCCCGCTCCCCCGTGCACCCGCATCACGGTCTCCAGCATGTGGATCGGGTCGGCGATCATCGGGCTGGCGAGCACGTCGTCGACCGTGAGCGGGGTGCCGTGGAACACCGCGCCGGGGTGGGCGCACGCGTTGGTGCGTTGGTCGACCGCGATCTTGGCCAGCGTGGAAGGGTCGTAGCCGAA
Organism: Mycobacterium sp. E2989; assembly: GCF_001667595.1. Classification (NCBI taxonomy): domain Bacteria; kingdom Bacillati; phylum Actinomycetota; class Actinomycetes; order Mycobacteriales; family Mycobacteriaceae; genus Mycobacterium; species Mycobacterium sp. E2989. The sequence goes on from NZ_LZJX01000119.1 coordinate 94,529, forward strand.
TTCGGCGGCGTAGCGCTGGGCGATCTGCGCGTACGGCGCGTTCTGGCCCACGTTGCCGTACGGGATCTCGAATTCGGCTTGCGGCGATCCGTAGTTGTTCGACGACGCGCCATACCAATTCGGTGCCGGTGGTGGTCGCTTCTCGGACTGCGGCTGCGACGCCGAGCCGGGGACCACGGCCAGCACCGCGTCGCAGATGCCGAGCTCCACGGCGGCGGCGGCCCGCCAGATCATGCCCGCGGCGGTGGCCCCGCCCAGGTCGACGCGCTCCCCGAAATCCAGTGCCAGGCCGAGGTATTCGCACAGGGTGGCGGGTGCGAACATCGTCGACTCGGCGATGCCGTGCGTCAGCAGGCCGTTGACGCAGGCGGGGTCGACGCCCGCGTCCTCGACCACCATCTTGGCCAGCAGCGCGTACTGGTCGAGGGTGAACAGCGGCGGGCGGGTGGGGCGGCGCTGCGCCGGCAGCTCCGCGATGCCGACGATCGCGGCCTCGCCGCGCAGCCCGGTCACTGATCGGCTTCCGGAGGCGCCCCGCGTCGGGGCAGCGCGACCGTCGCCGTGCCCGGCATGAGCACGGTGTCCTGGCGGCGGCCCGCGATGTCGAGGTCCACCAGCCCCGCGCCGTCGTCGGAGAGGCGTTTGCCGGTGATCGTCCCGCCGAAGCTCAGGGGTTGCCCGGGGTGGGCGACCGCACGGTTCTGCACGGAAAAGGACACCAGGCGGCCTCGCCCGCCGATCCAGTCCCCGATGGCGCGGCCGAGGAGCGCGGCCTGCAGCGGACCGTGCACCAGCACGTCGTCGTACCCCTCGACCGTGCGCGCCCAGTCCTTGTCGTAGTGGATGCGATGGCCGTTGTAGGTCGCGGCGCTGAAGAAGAACAGCTGCGTTTCGTCGACGGTCACGGTGAGTTCGGGCATCCGGTGGCCCACCTCGACGTCCTCGTAAAAGACTTGGTCGGTCATGGCGCTCCTAGGGGCGGGCGATCATCGAGGTCGAGGCTTCGGCGAGCAGTTCGCGGTGCTGGTTGCGGTACACGGTGGTCCAGGTGACCAGAACGAATCTGCCCGATCGGCCCTCCTTTTCGACGATGGAGTCGATGGTGCGGACCATCTCGATGTCGTCGCGGTGGTAGGCCGGCAGGTGGAAGGTGAAGCTCTCCCCGCCGGCCATCCGCTTGGGCGCGCGGGGAAACGCGAGGCTGCCGGAGATCGCGCCGGAGGAACCGTCGGGGCGCAGCGCTTGCAGGTGGGTCACGCCGAGCACGGCGTACTGCAGGAAAAGCGGCGGGCAGATGATGTCGCGAAACCCGTTGGCCCTGGCGTGATCCGGGTCGAAATACAGCGGGTTGTGGTCACCGACCGCGGCCGCCCATCGCTGCCAGTCGCGCCGGTTCACCTCGCCCGTCGCGGACGCCGCGACGGTGCCGACCCGCGACGCCGATTCGGCGTCGATCAAGCTGTCCTGAATCACCGGCCCTCCTCTGCATCCAAGGTTTCCTCCAGCCACGACGCGGCGACGTCCGCCCCGCCGCCCCACGTCGAGCCCAGCCGCGCCCGCTCGGTCCACAGGTGCAGATCGGTCTCGGTGACATACCCCATGCCGCCGTGCAATTGGTGGGCGTCCAACGTGATCAGCCGGGCGGCGGTGGCCGCGTGCATCCGCGCGATGGCGGTCTCCCGGGTTGCCGTGTGGCCGTGCGCGATCCAGAAGACGGCCGCATGCGCGGCCAGTCGCGCCGCCGCCAGGGCGATATGCATGTCGGCGACCAGATGCTGGGCGGCCTGGAAGGACGCGATGGGCCGCCCGAATTGGTGACGCACGGTGGTGTAGTCGACGGTGCGGTCGATGACCGCCTCCCCTGCGCCCACCAGGTCGAGCGACCCCAGGGCCACCGCCGCGTTGGCCACCCGCCGCAAGGCCGACGCGGGGGCGTCACCGAGCAGCGCGTCGCCGGCGACCAGGACGCCGTCGAAGCGGACCGTGAACGCGCGGTGCCCGCCCGCCATGGCGAGGGCCTCCATCGTCACGCCGGTCGCTCGGGCGTCGACGACGAAGACCAGCGTATGCCCTTGCGCGGCAGCCGAAATCACGATGACGTCGGCGACGTCGGCGTCGGCGACGTAGTCCGCGGCGCCGGTCAGCCGCCACTGCGCCGACACGGGTTCGGCGCGCACCGAGGCCGACACCACGGCGGCGTCGCGCGCGCTGAAGAGCGCCGTGGTACCCCGGGTCGACCCGCGCGCCAGGTCCGGCAGCAAGGCCGCCTTGGCGTCCGGTGAGCCGAGCTGGTCGATGGCGAGCGCGGCCTGGATGCTGCTGTGGATGGTCGTCGGGCACAGCGCGCGGCCGGCCTCGGTGTAGAAGACGGCGAGGTCGTCCAGCGAGCCGCCGGCCCCGCCGTATTCCTCCGCCAGGGCCAGGCCGGGGACGCCCGCGTCGGTCAGGGCCTTGTGCAGCGCCGGGGTGCGGCGGTCGGCACCCGGTTCGCTGAGCCCGCGCACCAACTCCACCGGGCACTCGGCCGCCAGCAGGGCGCGCAGCGAAGAGGCGAACTGGCGCTGTTCAGCGGTGGGGATCGCTCTCATGGTGTCCGGTCGCCCCGTCAGCGCCCGTAGCTGGGCATCTTGCGCCCGCGCTGGGCGATGATGTCGCGAAGCACCTCGTTGGTCCCGCCGCCGAAACGCATCAGGGGCGCGGCCCGGTACAGTCGCTCGAACTTGCCGGCCAGCGGCGCGTTTTGGCTGCGGTGCGCCAGCAACCCGTCCGGGCCGAGGAGATCGAGCGCGAGCACGGCGATGCGCTGGCGCAGTTCACTGGTGAACACCTTCTCGACGCTGACCTCCACCGACGGGATCACGCCGCTGTCGAGGATCGAGGCCGCCTCGTACCCCATCAGCGTGGCGACCGCCACGTCGGCCTCGGCCTGCGCAAGCCGGCGTCGCAGCGACGCGCTCTCGGCCGGCACCGTGCCGTCCCGGCGCGGCCGCCGCGCGAGGTCACGCAGCTCCTCCACGGCGCGCCGCAGGTCGCCGGCGTTGGTCAGGGCGCCGCGTTCGAGGTCAAGCGCACCGGTGATGTACGTCCAGCCGCGGTTGACCTCGCCCACCAGGTTGGTGACCGGGACGCTCACGTCGCGGAAGTGCACCTCGTTGGTGCGATAGCCCGACCACGCGTACAGCGGCCGGATCGTCACGCCGGGGCTGTCGATCGGCACGATGATGACCGAGATGCCCCGGTGGCGAACGGCGTTGGGATCGGTGCGGACACACAGCCACTCGTGGGTGGCGCGCTGAGCGCCGCTGTTCCAGATCTTGGTGCCGTTGATCACCCACTCGTCGCCGTCGCGCACCGCGCTGGTGCGCAGGCTGGCCAGGTCGGTACCCGCCTCGGGCTCGGAATAGCCGACGGCGCAGACCATTTCGCCCCTGGCGATCGGCGGCAGCCATTCGGTCTTGTTTCGTTCGGTGCCGTGCCGCATGATCATCGGCGCCACCGACGTGACCGTCAGATCCGGGCCGGGCACGCCCCAGTACTCGAATTCGCTGGCGAGCAGATGCAAATGGACGGCGCCCAGGCCGAGTCCGCCGTACTCGCGCGGCCAGTTCAGCCCGAACCAGCCCCTCTCCCCGATCTTGCGGCGGAACCGCGCCACCTCGCCGTCGGGGAACTCCAGGTCATGCTGGGCCAGCTCGGCTCGCAACTCGGCGGTGACGTTGTCGCGGAGGAACTCGCGGACCTCGGTCAGCCATGCGCGCTGCCCGGCGTCGAGTTCGAAGTCCATCCGGGCGCCTGTGCCTTTCCGCGAGCCTTACACCGAGCAGCGTCAGCGTAACGCCACGGCGAGATCGCGCCGGGGATTTCGCCGTGACGGTAGGCCGGGCCGAGGCCCGGACTGTAAAGACGCTGTCAAACTCCCGTTAATTCGCATCGGCGCTCTCGCCGTTGTGGGGAGGGACTGCGAAGATTTGCATACCGGCCGGTCGACGGGGACCGGGCACTCTGCCCAGCCGCAGCCTGAGGGAGAAGTCATGCCCACTGTTGAGACACGCCTCCGTGACGACCTGCGCAACTACTCGGTCGAATTGCGCCAGCTGGCCTACACCCTTCCGCTCGGCGTCGGCGAGCACGATCTCCTTGCGCTGTCGGATCGCATGCGCGCCGCGGCCGACCAGGTGATGCGCAAAGGGGCCTGACCGGCGGGGCCTCAGCCGCCCCGCAGGCGGATCTTCCAGCGGACGAAGCCCAGGTAGAAGAGGCTGATCAGCACCAGCATGGCGATGTCGAACCACCACGCGCCCGGCGTGTGACGCCAGTGGGAGTCCTTCGGGCTGAGCGGGCCGGGCACCAACGCGGTGAGGTCGGCGGTGGAGGCCGACGCGGCGAACCCCCAGCGCGCGGGCGTCGCCCAGGACATCTGGTCCAAACCCACCCGTCCGGTCACCGGGATCATGCCGCCGGAGAACACCAGCTGCGACATGACCGCCACGACGAGCAGCGGCATGATCTGTTCGTTCGACTTGGCGACGGCCGACAGCGCCAACCCCAGCATCGCCGAGGCCACGCACGTCAACGCCACGTCGACGAACAGCTCGAGGCCGGGCCGGCCCAGTGCGACGGCCCCGTGGGTCGGCCCGCCCTTGCCCAGCAGCACGATGATCGTCACGATCGCCGATTGGATGATGGCGAAAACCGTGTAGACGCAGACCTTCGCGAGCAGGTAGGCGGTGGTGGACAGGCCGACCGCCTGTTCGCGCAGGAAGATCGGGCGTTCACCGATGAGGTCGCGGATGGTCAGGGCCGTTCCCATGAACACCGCGCCGACGTTGAGCAGCACCAGGATCTGACCCGGCTCGTTGGGCGCGGCGCCCATCGGATTGGGGGTGCCGAAGCCGACGGTGCCGGGCACCGACATGGATAGCGAACCCATGATGAACGGCAGCAGCGCCAGGAACACGAAGTAGCCGCGGTCGGAGAAGATCAACCGGACCTGCCGCCTGGCGATCGTGGAGAACTGCCGGAACAGGCTGGTGTGCGAGGGGTCGCCGAGGTCGGCGGGCTGTTGCGCCGGGGGCGGTGGCGGCTGCGGTCCCGTGCGCGCCAGGTAGCGCGCCTTGGACCCGTCCGGATCGCCGGCGACCGTGCTGAAGATGTCGGCCCAGTTCGTGGTCCCCATGGCGGGGCCGATCTGGCTGGGCGGGCCGCAGAACGCGGTCTTGCCGCCCGGGGCCAGCAGTAGGACCTGATCGCACACGTCCAGGTAGGTCAGCGAGTGGGTGACGACGAGCACCACGCGGCCCGCGTCCGCGAGTTGCCGCAGCATGGTCATCACCTGGCGGTCCAGCGCGGGGTCCAGGCCGGAGGTCGGCTCGTCGAGGATCAGCAGCGACGGCCCGGTCAGCAGCTCCAGGGCGACCGACGCGCGCTTGCGCTGGCCACCGGAGAGCTTGTCGACGCGGGTGTGCAGGTGCTGGGTCATCTCCAGCTCCTCGAGCACCCGGGCCACCACCTGAGCCCGGTCGTCCTTGGTGGTGTCGGGCGGCAGTCGCAGCTCGGCGGCGTACATCAACGCCTGCTGCACCGTGAGCTGGCCGTGCACCACGTCGTCCTGGGGCACCATGCCGATCCTGCTGCGCAGCGAGGCGTACTCGGCGTGGACGTTGTGGCCCTCGAACGCGACCGTGCCGCGGGTCGGGTGCGTGTACCCCGCGACCAGTCGGGCGAACGTCGACTTGCCCGCCCCGGAGGGGCCGATCACCGCCGTCAGCGTGCCGGGCTGCGCGCCCAGCGAGATGTCGTCCAGCAGCGTCTTGTTGTTCTCGATCGTCCACGTCACACCGCGCACGTCCAGCCCGCCGGTGCGGGTGGCGGTGGCGCTCTCGTCGCGGCGAGCCAGGGTGCCGCCGGCGAAGACGAGGTCGATGTTGCCGATGGTGACCACGTCGCCGTCGTGCAGCACCGCCGAGTCGACCCGCGCGCCGTTGACGAAGGTGCCGTTGATGCTGCGGTTGTCGTGGATCTCGGTGCCGTGCGGCGTCGGGACCAGGGTGGCGTGGTGCCGCGACGCAAGCACCTCGGGGATGACGATGTCGTTGTCGTTGGCGCGGCCGATCTTGATTGCGCCCGGGGTCGACTCGACCGCCCGGCCCGGCCGCAGGATCTTCATCATCGACGTCGCGAGGTTCGACGCGTCACCGCTGACGCGCTGAGTCTCCAGCCCCGGCGGCTGCGCGGCCTGGGCCGGGGGCAGATTCATCGACTGCGAGCGGTAGATCTGGGGGGCGTGCTGCGGCCCGCTGGGTGGTGCCGCCGGCTGGCCACCGGTCGGGTACCGGGGCTGGGCGGCCGACGGCTGGCTGGGCATCGATCCGCTCGGCGGATGAACGGGCTGCGGCGCGCTCGGCGGGTGGACGGGCTGCGGGCCGCTGGGCTGCCGAAAGGCGGCCGACGCCGACTGCTGGCCGGGCCATGGCGCGCCGGGCTGAGGCGCGGAAGCCTGCGGGCTCGCCGCGGTGGCGGGGTTGACGATCGGTATCGACGCCGTCAGCGGGGGCCGTCCGGCCGAGCCCTGGTGGCGGCCGACCTCGAAGGTCAGCGCCGGACCGTCCGGGTTGCCGATGTTGACGCGCGTGCCGTCCTGGATGTCGACCATGGACACGCGATGGTGGTTCACGAACAGGCCGTTGAGGCTGCCGTTGTCGATGGCGACCCATCGGCCCTGGTCGAAACGGGCGATGAGGTGGGTGCGGGAGATCAGCGGATGCGCCACGCGCACGTCTGCGCGTAGGTCGCGCCCGATCGCTACGTCGTTGCCCGGGGCGAACGTGCGCTCGGATCCCTCGTACCGCACGGTCAACACAGGAGGGGATGGTCGGCTCATCACGACCAACTGTATCGGCAGCCGGGTGAATCGGGACGGCCAATCTCGATCGCGCCCTCGCCGGCCGCGAGGAGGCGTGGGTGCCGCCGCGTGTTGGACGGTGGGACCGTGGGCGACCGGCCGTGGATGCCCGAGCGCGACGATGGCCTTTCCGGCGACGTTTCCGTCGGCGACGCCCCACCCGGCGATCCGCAGGGCGGGGTCCCTCTCGAGGGCCCGGCGCCGGGCCGGAGCGAACAGCGTAGAACCGGGTGCGGGCGCTGGCCGATCATCAGATGGGTTGTGGTGCAGCCGATTACGACGACTGTGTTAGCCCGCCGCGGCGGTGGCATGCAGGTGGTGGCGCCACGGCGAGGCCGCCGCGGTGACGTCCTTGACGAAGTCACCGATGTAGCGAATGGCCCGCCTGCCCTCCGGCAGGATGTCCGCGGCCAACGGGAAGTCGTGAATCTGCCTGTCCCAGAGATGCAGATCGCACGGGATTCCGCTGGCTTCCAAGCGCTTTGCCATCAGTTCGGCGTCGGGAAGCAGCAACTCGTCGGAGCTGGCGTGGATGGTGACCGGCGGCAGCGCGGACAGCTCGGCGTCCACCGGCGATGCCACGGCCGAATCGCCCCGTCCCTCGAGGACCTGCGCCTGGCTGAGGTATCGGGCGAACATGGACAACGCGCCGCGGGTGAACATGGAGCACTTGCGCGCGTTGGGGTGCTTGAGCTTTCGTGCCGGGTCGGCATCGGTGAACGGTGAGATCGTGGCGATCCCGGCGGGCCTCATGAACTCGCTGTTGATGGCCAGCAGCGTGGTCATGAAGGCGAGATATCCGCCGGCCGAGTCGCCGGCGACAACGATCCGGTCGCCGGTGAAGCCGCGTTCCTCCAGCCAGCGCAGCCCGTCCATGCCGTCGTCGATCGCGTCGGTTATCTGATGGGTGGGCAGCTTTCGGTATCCGACGGTGAGCACCGCGGCATCGGCGGCCTTCGACAATCGGGTGACCACCGAGCGGTGCGTGTTGAGGCCGCAGGTGAGGAAGGCCCCGCCGTGCAGGTAGAGGATCGCCCGATCGGTCGAGGCGCCTGGCGCGCAAACCCACTCGGCGGCACAGTTTTCCAGCCGCACCGGCTCGATCTGCGCCGAAATGCCAAACCGCGGCATCAATCCCGCGAAGCCGTCCACATATTCGAACGGCCAGTGCAGGTTCGGCGTAAAGGCCCACGCACGGATGGTGTTCTTCACGATCAACCGGCTGGCCAGCGAGACCGCTACCGATTGCGGGCTGTGGCGGTGGTGGACTCGCCGCTTCATTGCGCCACTTGGCAATAAGCGACGTGGATCGGTGGTGCTAACCATGCAATCCTCCTAAGTGCGGACGGAATACCCACCGGCGGCCAGGAAAAACTGCGGGTGAAGACGGCGCGAATGTTGGCTACATCACGGTTTACCGCCGGTTAAGGGTGGGTATAGGACGGTATTCCGGCTGTTTGCCGTCCCGGGGTTCGCGATCGGTTCGCGGTGGCCCAAGATATGAGCGATGAACGACGAAACGCGCCCTGACGCGCTGCTGGATGATCGGGTGGCGGTGGTGACGGGGGGCGGCGGCGGCATCGGCGCCGCCACCGCGCGACTGTTCGCCCGGCAGGGCGCCCACGTGGTCATCGTCGACATCGACGGCGGGCTCGCCGCCGGCGTCGTGGACGACATCGCCGACGCGGGGGGTTCGGCCGTCGCGGTGGTTGCCGATGTGCGGCTCGCGGCCGCGGTCGACGACCTGGCGCGATCGGTGCTCGATCGCTACGGCAGGGTGGACGTGCTGGTCAACAACGTGGGCCACTGGCTGCGGCACCCGGGGAATTTCGCCGACACCGATCCCGGTCTCTGGGACGAGCTCTACCGGATCAACCTGCATCATGTCTTCCTGGTCACCCACGCCTTCCTGCCCGCGATGGTGGCCCGGCGGGCCGGTGCGATCGTCAACGTGTCGTCGGTCGAGGGCCTGCGCGGCTACCCGGAAGACCCCGTCTACGCCGCGTTCAAGGCCGCGGTCATCCAGTTCACCCGCAGCCTCGCGGTGCAGGTCGGTGGCCGCGGGGTGCGGGTCAATGCGATCGCGCCCGACGTCACCGAATCCCTTCAAGTGCCCTACTCGCGATGGTTGTCGGCCGACGAGCGGGCCCAGTGGCCGCAGTGGGTTCCGGTCGGCCGGATGGGCGTGCCGGAGGACCAGGCGCGTGTGATCCTGTTTCTGGCCTCGGATTTGTCGGCCTTCGTCACCGGCCACACCGTCCCGACCGACGGCGGTACCGCCGCGGCGGGCGGCTGGTTCCGCTCGACGCGCCGCCCGGACCGCGAGTGGACGAATCGCCCCATCGCGCCGTGAGCGCTCACGCATAACCCAAGGCGGCGTTCTCAGCGCGGATCCGCACGCGCAACACCGCCGCGTTTGCAACGCTGAACGCGATGGCCGTCAGCCACGCCGAGTGGACCAGCGGCAGCGCGGCCACCTCCGCCGTGACCGCCGCGTAATTCGGGTGGCGCACCCATCGATACAACCCGTCGCGAACCAGCGGTGCTCCCGGGAGCACGATCAGCCTAGGGTTCCAACGCTTTCCGAGAATGCGCACGCAGCGCCAGCGCACCACCGTGCTGAGCGCCACCACCGTGAGCATCGGCCAACCCAGCCACGGGACGAACGGCCGCGCCAGCGCGAAAGTCTCGACCAGACACGAGACCAGCAGCAGGGCGTGCATGCCGACCATCGCCGGGTAATGGTCGCGGCCGAATTCCTTGCCGCCCTGCGCCAGTGACCATTTGGTGTTGCGTTGCGCGACGGCCAGCTCGACCACGCGCTCGGCGGCGATGGCCAGGATGAACAGGCAGTAATACATGGTTTCCCCCGTCACCACTGCAGCAACAACAGTTCGAAGCTGAAGCCCGGCCCCATCGCCAGCATGACCCCGAAAGACCCCGCCGCAGGTGGCTGGTTGCCGGTCCGGCGCAGCACGTCGAGCACGGACGCCGAGGAGATGTTGCCGTTGTCCCGCATCGAGTCCCGGCTGTGGCGCAGGGCGGCGGGCGGCAGCCCCAGCGCGTCCTCGATCGAGTCGAGCACCTTCGGGCCGCCGGGGTGACACACCCAGGCCGAGATGTCGGCCAGGGACAGGCCGTGGTCCGCCAGGAACCCGTCGACCTCTTCGCGGAGGTAGGTGTCGGCCATTTTCGGCACGTCGCGCGACATCACAAGCTGAAAGCCGCTGGAGCCGACGTTCCACCCCATCACGTCAACCGTCTCGGGAACCACGCGACTCCTGGTCGCGAGCAGCCGCGGGGCGGACCGGTCGTTGCGGCGCAGCGGAATTCGTTCTGCGCCCGTGGCGACCACGGCGGCGGCGCCGTCGCCGAACAAGGACACACCGATGAGGGCGGGGATCGAGGTGTCGTCGCGTTGCAGGGTGAGCGAACACAACTCGACCGACAGCAGCACGGCCACGTCCTCGGGGTGGCCCTGCAGGTAGTCGTGCACGCGCGCCATGCCTGCGGCGCCCGCCACGCAGCCCAGGCCGAACAGCGGAACGCGTTTGACGTTGGGCCGCAGGCCGATCCGTGTCATCAGTCGCGCGTCGATGGTCGGCACCGCGATGCCGGTGCTCGAGACCATCACAATCGTGTCCACCTCGTGCGGGTCGATGCCGGCCTCGGTCAGCGCCGAGCGTATCGCCCGCTCGCCGAGGTCCACGGCGACCTCGAGATAGGCGTCGTTGGCTTCGGTGAATCCGCTCAACCGCGGGTACCGCGACAGCGGCAGCGCGAGGCTGCGCTGGTCGACCCCCGTCGTCTGCGCGAAGCGCAGGAACCGCGGATCGGTGAATTCGGTGAGCTCGCGCGCCACTTCGTCTTGGTTGTAGCGGTGCTGGGTGAAGGCCACCGCGGTTCCGGCGACGTGCGCCCCCGCGCGCCGTCGTCGAGCGGGTCGGCCCTCGGATCTCAAATGCGTTGTTGCAGTCATGCCTATGCCGACGACGGGCTCGCTTCGATGGTTCAGCCGGAGGCGCTCCGGGTGAGATGAACCACAGTGCGGTGCACGCCGTTAACGATGCGGCGGGGGAAACATCTAAGCGGCTCAGGTTGTTTGCGCGGGACGGAACCGGGCTTGGTCGTCGATGATCGTGACCGGTATGCCGTTCAGTGCGCCGTTGCCGGACGGCTCGTCGATAAACGTCGGCGGGGAAAGCACATTCGTGTTGGCGCCCGGCGAGCCGTTTGCCACGGCCATCCGGGTGCCCGGCTTGCCGTGTCCCCAGCCGTGGGGCATCGACACCACGCCGGGCTTGATCGCGTCGGTAACCTCGACGGGCACTTTGATTTCGCCGGCCTCGGACTTCACCGTGACGACGTCGTTGTCCGCGACGCCGCAGCGGGCCGCGTCGTCGGGGTGAATCAGCAACGTGCACCGCTCCTTTCCCTTCATCAGGGCGGGCACGTTGTGCAACCAGGTGTTGTTGGAGCGCAGATGCCTGCGGCTCACCAGGACGAGCGGTTCGGCCGGTCGCTCCAGCCGGGCGGCCAGCCGGGGCAGGTCGTCGAGCAGGTACTGCGGGGCGAGCCGGATCTTCTTGTCGGGCGTGTCCAGAATGTCGGGCAGCTGCGGCACCATCGGCCCGAAGTCGATGCCGTTGGGGTTGGCCTTGAGCAGGTCCAACGTCAGCCCGCCGGGGTTCTTGCCGTACTGGTCACCGAACGGGCCGGTTCGCAGCGTGAGGTCCAGCATCCGCTCGGGGCCGCCGTGCGCGTAGAGCTTGCGGATCTCGGCCCCGTCGAGTCCCCGCGTGAAGGCCAGGTAATCGAAGAAGCCGTCGTCGATCGCGGCGACGTCGACGTCTTCGGCCGGCGTGCCGGTGCACAGGCCGGTCAACCGGATCAGGATCTCCCACTCGTGCGGGCGATCCCCCGGGTCGAACACCGGCGCCGAATAGTTCGCGATGCTGCGGATCGCGAAGAGCAGGATCAGATCGTCGTGGTGCGGCTGCTCGAGCGGCGACAGCCCGGGCAGGATCACGTCGGCGTGCCGCGTCGTCTCGTTGAGCCAAAGGTCAACGGAGATCATCGCTTCCAGCATCGGCAGCACCTCGTCGAGCTTGTCGCCGCCGGGGGTGGACAACACCGGGTTGCCGGCGACCGTGATCAGCGCCTTGAGCTGCCCTTCTCCCGGGGTGGCGATCTCTTCGGCCATGCATGACACGGGCGCCTGCCCGAGCACCTCCTTGGCCCCGCGCACCCGGGTGTGCCATCGCCCGAATTCCGCGCGGCCGCCCTCCAGCCCGGGCAGCGGCTGCGTGGTGATCGACCAGGCCGCCGGCCGGGGAAACATCGCTCCCCCGGGCACGTCGAAATGACCGGTCAGGATGTTGATGACGTCCACCATCCAGCTGGCCAGGCTGCCGAACTCCTGGTTGCACAAGCCAATTCGCCCGTACACCACCGATCTCTCGGTGCCGGCGAGCTCGCGTGCCAAGTCCCGGATGCGGTCCACACCGATACCGGTGACCGCGCTCACCCGTTCCGGCGGCCAGTCCGCGGCGACCCGGCGCATCGTGTCGACACCGTCGACGTGTGGTCCCGGATTGATCAGGTTTTCGTCGAACAGCGTGTGCGCCAACGCCAGTAGCAGCGCGGCGTCGGTCCCGGGCACGATGGGCAGCCATTCGTCGGCGCGGGCCGCGGTCTGCGTGCGCACCGGGTCGATCACGATCACCTTGCCGCGCTTGCGGATTCGATCGATCAGGCCCATCACGTCGGGCGCGGCCAGCAGTGAGCCCTGCGACGCGGCGGGGTTCGCGCCCATGATGACCATCAGGTCGGTGCGTTCGATGTCGGGCACCGGGAAGTTCCACCAGAGGCCGTACATCAGGTGTGACGACAGGTTCTTCGGCCATTGGTCGACCGTGCCCGGCGAATACGTGACCGGCATTCCCGACATGCCCATCAGGACGCCCGCATACCGGGCCAGTGAAAACGAGTGCGCGAGCGGGTTGCCGGTGTAGGCGGTGACCGCGCCGATGCCGTACTCGGCGATCACCGGCGTCAGCAATTCGGTGCAGCGCCGAAACGCGGCGTCCCAGCCCACTTCGCGCCATTGCCCGTCGACCTTGATCATGGGCCGGCGGATGCGGTCCGGGTCGTCGTGCAGCGCCGCGAGTGAGACGCCCTTCGGGCAGATGTGCCCGCGGCTCCACACGTCGTCGCGATTGCCGCGGATGCCGGTGACCCTGCCGCCGTCGACGTGAATCTCCAAGCCGCACATGGCTTCACACAGGGGGCAGGTGCGCAGGTGCCTGCCGTCTTCGCCCGTCGTCACCCACCCACTGTATTCCGCTACCGGTCGTCGCGGAAGTGGCAGATCGGGTGTCAGGCCGCCCAGGGGCCGATGCCGCCGACCTTGTCGATGCGGATGCGGGTCAAAAATCCCGGCGGAGCGCCGTCCGGCGGAAACTTCGTGTTCGGGTCGCCCAGGATCGGGTTGAGCTCGGCGAGAAGCTCCGGCGCGCCGCCCTCGACGATTCGCGCCGTCCCGGCGATCGAAAGGTATGGCCGCATCCCGGCGCCGGACCCGTCCAGCGACACGATGGTGACGGCCACCCGGGGGTCACGACGGACGTTGCGAACCTTCTTGTGCGCGGCCAGGTGTGCGGTGACGAGCTCGTCGCCCTCCGGCGTCGACCGCAGCGCCACCCAGACCAGGCTGACCTGTGGGCTGCCGTCGGGGTTGAGGGTGACCAGCGTGGCATCGGCGCCCTTGCCGATGAGGTCGCGGGCGGCGGCGTTGAGTTCCATGCCTGTTGTACGACTTCGGACCGGGATTCATTCCCGCGCGTGGCAGACACATTTGAGTTTGGCCAGTTGGCTGTACACCGGCGACGCGCGGCAATTAGCGTCGAGGCGGGAACTTTCGCCGAAGGGAGCTGGCTCGTTGATCACCGAACCGGGTCCCTGGCGCGATCGGGATGCGCGATGAGCGACCTGCCGTCGGGCATCGATTATCTGCGCGACGAGGTCCTCAGTCGCCTCGACGCCCAGCCCTTCGAGGACTGGTCCCCTGCCCTGCTGCGGGCCCTGATCGCCGTCTTCGACCTCAACGGCGTGACACCGGCGGCCCCGATCGGTTTCCGGCCCCACATCGTGAAGTAGCGATCGCCCTTTCGCGTATTAGGCTGCGCGCGAGGAGTAATCACTGTGGAGATCTGGGAATTGGTCGCGCGGGAACTTATCCGCGACACCCTCGCCCGATACAACTGGGCCGGTGACGCCGGCGACCCGGGCGGTCTCGCCGACACGTTCTGCGCGGAGGGCGTCCTGGAAATCCGCGGCATGGAGCCGCTGCGCGGGCGATCGGCGATCGCGTCGTTCCTCGGCCGCGTCGACGTCGCCGGGCAACCCGATGCCAAGCCGGTCGTCCGGCACAACCTCACCAACGTGCTGTTCACCGGCCTGACCCGCGACACTGCGCACGTGTCGTCGTATTTCACCGTGGTCACCCATGTCGGGCTCGACCATTTCGGTCGCTACCGCGACACCCTGGTGCCCGACGGCGACAGCTGGCTGATCAAGCACCGCAAGGTGTCCACCGACTGGGCGGCCCCCAACTCGGCGATGGCCCGGGGCCCGGCGAATCGCTGACTTTTCGATGTTTGCCCGAGACCGCACAACGGCTACAGACAGTCATCACATCTAGAGATTGCGGTCGGTCCTGATCGCGTTCGCCCGCGTGGACCGGGGCTGACCACAGGTCATCTGACCAGCGGTCACGGCCGCGCAAAAGAGACGAGCGGAAATGCAACGACTCAGTGGGTTAGACGCGTTCTTTCTATACCTGGAATCGCCGACGCAGCCATTGAACGTTTGCTGCGTGATGGAGCTGGATCCCGGTGACATGCCGGGCGGCTACACGTTCCACCGGTTTCGCGACGCGCTGTCTGAGCGGCTGGACGCGGTGCCCGAATTCCGGCTCAAGCTGGCCGACAACCAACTGAACTTCGACCATCCGGTCTGGGTGGACGACGATCGATTCGACCTCGCGCGCCATCTGCACCGCGTCTCGCTGCCCGCGCCGGGCGGCTCCAGGGAGTTAGCCGAGATCTGCGGGCACATCGCCGGGCTGCCACTCGATCGCGATCGCCCGCTGTGGGAGATGTGGGTGATCGAGGGCATGCACGGCGGCGAAGCGCTGTCCGTCGTCCTCAAGGTCCACCACGCGGTGGTCGACGGGGTGGGCGGGGCCAACCTGTTGGCCAAGCTGTGCAGCACCGCCCCGGACGCCCCCGCCCCGGAGCCCGCCACCCGCGCCGGCGGGGCGAGTCCCCTGCAGATCGCGGCCTCCGGGCTGATCGGTGCCGGGCTGCGGCCATGGCGCCTGGCCAAGGTGGTGCCCACGACGGCGCTGACGCTGGCGCAGACGATTCTGCGTGCTCGTGGCGGGGGCCAGACCATGGCCGCCCCGTTCGCGGGGCCGTCGACGGCGTTCAACGGCCCGTTCAGCCGGCGGCGCAACGTCGCCTTCGCCAACCTGGACCTCGACGACGTCAAAACGGTCAAGAACAGGTTCGGCGTCACCGTCAACGACGTCGTGACGGCCCTGTGCGCCGGGGCGCTGCGCCAGTTCCTGTCGGACCGGGGCGAGCTACCGGACCGACCGATGGTCGCCAGCGTGCCGGTGTCGGTGCGGGGCAGGTCAGGCCGGCCGGGCCGCAACCAGACCAGCTGGATGCTGTGCCGGCTCGAAACCCACCTTGACGATCCCGCCGAGCGGCTGAGCAGAATCGCCGACGGGAACGCCGCGGCCAAGGACCACGCCGCCGCCATGGGACCCAGCCTGCTGCAGGACTGGACGCAGGTGGTCGGGCAGACCATGTTCGGCGCCGCGCGCCGGCTGCTGCCTCGCTCAGCCCTATCCCAATACCCGCCGCACAACCTGGTGCTGTCCAACGTGCCGGGACCGCAGGAACAGCTCTACTTCACGGGTTGCCGCGTCGACGCCATGTACCCGCTGGGCCCGCTCATCGCGCCCGCCGCGCTGAACATCACGGTCATGTCGCTGGGTGGCCGGCTCGGCATCGGCCTGAACTCCTGCCCCGACCTGGTTGCCGACCTGTGGGAGCTCGCCGACGCGTTTCCGGCGGCGCTCAAAGAGCTACTGAACTGCAGCGAGCCCAGCCACGATTAGGCCCGGTGAGCGGAACCGCGTCCGGCGATGCCGCTACGGCATGGCAAGGTGACATGCGTGGCGAACCCCGTTGAACAGCCCGAGCTGCGCGAAATCAGCACGCCGAAGGGCGCTTTGCGCTATTACGACACCGGCGGCGAGTCCCGTCCGGTGCTGCTCTTCCTGCACGGCTCCGGCCCCGGCGTCACCGGGTGGCGCAACTTCCGCGGCGTCCTGCCCGCCTTCGCCGAGCGCTTCCGCTGCCTGATCCTGGAGTTCCCCGGGTTCGGCGTCAGCGACGACTTCGGCGGCCACCCGATGGTCACCGCGTTCGGCACGGTGTCGCCCTTCCTGGACGCGCTGGATGTGCGGCGGGTGCACATCGTCGGCAACTCGATGGGCGGCGGTGTCGGCATCAATTTCGCCACCCACAGCCCGGATCGCGTGGACCGGTTGGTGACCATCGGCGGTATCGGGACCAACATCTTCAGCCCGAGCCCCAGCGAGGGCATCCGGCTACTGCAGGAGTTCGTCGAGGACCCCACCCGGCAGCGGCTGGTCGACTGGCTCAAGTCGATGGTCTACGACCAGGCGCTGATCACCGAGGAGCTGGTCGAGGAACGTTGGGAGCTGGCCACCGACCCGGACACGCTGGCCGCCGCGCGCCGGATGTACGGCAAGGCGGCGTTCGCCGCGATCAACGCCGCGATGGCCGCTTCCGACCGCCCGCAGCCGTGGGCCGTCATGCACAAGCTCACCGCGCCCACCCTGCTGACCTGGGGACGCGACGACCGGGTGAGCCCGCCGGACATGGCGCTCATCCCGATGCGGACCATCCCGAATGCGGAGTTGCACATCTTCCCCAACTCCGGCCACTGGTCGATGATCGAGGCCAAGGAGGCGTTCGAGAGCACCGTGCTGGCGTTCCTGTCGCGCGGCCATCAGGGCTAGCGGCGATCGCGAGCGCGGCGGAGCCGGGCGAAGCGGGTCGCCGCCATCAGGGTTAGCGGCCATCAAGCCTCGGCCAGCCCCGCCAGGCCCGCGGTCAGCAGCGCGTGGGCTTCGGGTTTGCCGTCCAAAATCCGGCTGGTGCGCGCACCGATGTGCCACCGGCCGTCGATCCGGCGCAGCACGAAATGATTTGCGGTGCAACGCCACACGCGATACCCGTTGCCGTCACGAACCAGCACCAGGGATTCACACACCGCCACCGCCGAGTCCCCGGTGACCGTGACGACGCACGGCCCGAGGAAGTGACAGCACCCCTTGGCCACCAGGTTCCGGTGCGCCGACGAGTTGACCATGGCGTGCACGTCCGCCCTGCCTTGCATCCGCCAGCCGTCGACGTCGTAGCTGCCGTCGCTCGCCCACAGCCCGGCGGCGGCCTCGGGATCCGCGGCGTCGACGGCCGGCCCGTACGAGGCGATCAGCCGCTCGATGTCGCGCTCGTCCTCGAGCCGCCGCAGCCGCGCCTTCAGGTCGTCGATGTCGCTCATGGTTGCTCCTCATCGCCGGGATCGCGGCAGCGGATTACTACTAATCCCCCACACGTTAGGACGGACGGCATGAGCATCAGGGGCTAACGGCCGCAATCCGGGGCGGGTGTAACCACAACGGCTGGTTCGGGTTTGCTCCAGCTTTGAATCAGGCGGCCCGAACAATCTGATCGATGCTCCCTAACAGCCGCGATCACTTTTTACATGTTATTTACGCGACTCCATCTCAAGTTGCTGGCCCCTTGACCCCGGGTTAGGTTGGTCGGGTTTGCGGTCGCGGCCAGCGTCGGTCGTCGGCCTCCCTCGCGGAAAACCGCGAAGCAGCCATTCGTCATGTGCGTGAAAGGGGTTGTGCGTGCGGCAGCTTTCACCCCTGGGGATGGTGTCCACGGGACTCGGCGCCGCCGCGGGACTCGGCGACGCGGTCGGCAGGCTGGCGATCGCCGGCCTCGATGTTGTCGCGCTGCCGGTCCGGGTCGGCGCACAGGTGCTCTCGGGCGAGGTCTCCCGCTCCACGCTGACCCGGCGGTGCGGCCGCGGCGACGGCCGCGTGTGGATCGAGGTGCGTGGCCTCGACGGCGCGGGCGGGACGGCGCGTGGCCGCGCCGTCCTCCACGCGCTGCGCGCGCACCCCGGCGTCACGAACGTCGTCCTGAATCGCCCGCTTTCGCGGGTGGTTGTCGAGACCGACGGCGACGGGGTATCGCTGAACGAGCTGTGCACGGTGCTCGATGACACCGAAAAGGACCATGGTGCAGCCGATTCCACGCGGTCGGACAGCTTGCCCGGTGACGGACTGCCGTTGGCCGCCCGCGGCGCGATGGTGGCCGTCAACGCCGCCGGGTTCGCGGTCGCGGTCGCGGGCCGGGCGATTCGGTTGCCGGCGGCCCCGATCGCCGTCGAGGCGGTGTCGGCGGTCGCGAATCACCAACCGTGGCTGCGCCGTGC
Source organism: Mycobacterium sp. E2989 (assembly GCF_001667595.1). NCBI lineage: Bacteria > Bacillati > Actinomycetota > Actinomycetes > Mycobacteriales > Mycobacteriaceae > Mycobacterium > Mycobacterium sp. E2989. The sequence goes on from NZ_LZJX01000119.1 coordinate 113,043, forward strand.
GCTCGAGGCGGGGATCGGCCCCGGCGCGACGGACACCGCGTTGTCGGTGTTCGCCACCGCCGCGCACGTGGTCACGCTGTCGCCGGCGAAGCTTTCGGTCGACCTGGCGGTGCAGGCCTTCAAAGCCGCGGAGTGCCGGGCCGCCGCGCGGGCATGGGACCGCTGTGAACCGGAACTGGCCCGTCACGCCGACGAGGCGGAGTCGCTGCACCTGCCACGCCCGGTACCCGCGCCGGCCGGGCCGGCCGAACGCCACGGGAAGCGCGTGGCGTGGGCACAGCTGATCGGCATCGGCCTGACGGGTGCCCTCACCCGAAACGTCACGATGGCTTCGAATGCGGCGCTGGCGGCTTCGCCCAAGGCGATGCGCACGTCGCAGGAGGCGTTCGCGACCACGCTCGGACGGGGGTTGGCGGACCGGCACGGGGTTCTGCCGCTGCGGCCGGAAAGCCTGCGCCGACTCGACACGGTGGATGCGCTGCTCATCGATCCGCGCGTGCTGTGTGGCGAGCAGATGCGGGTGGTGCGCGTGCGCGGCGCGCGCGACGGTGAATTGCTCAGCGCCTGGACCGGCGCGCAGGAATTGCTCGACCATGGCGTGGGCGCGGGCTGGCACGCCGTCGTCGCCGCGTCGGGTGACGGCGAGGTCGTCGAGGCGCTCATCGCCCCGGCCCCCCACCCGCTCGCATCCGCAATGATCACCCAGGCGCGCGACTCCGGTGCGCGGGTGGTGTCGGTCGACACCGACCTGCTCGGTGACCTGCGGCCCGCGTTCGATGACGTCCGCCCCGTCGGTGACGACGGCATCGACGACGCACTCGCCGCTGCGGTGTCCGCGCTGCAACGCGACGGGCATACCGTCGCAGTGGTGTCATCGACTGCCGCGCAAGCGCTTTCGGGTGCCGACGTGGCCCTGGGCATCAGGCCGGACGCCGACGCCCCGCCGCCCTGGAACGCGGACCTGATGCTGGATGACCTGGCCGCCGCGTGGCGGGTGCTCCACGCGATGCCCGCCGCCAGGAGGGCGAGCGAGCAGAGCATCGCGATCTCGGTGGGCGCTTCGGCGCTGGGCGCGTTGTTCATGGTGCCCGGGGTGCGCCGGCTGCGCGGGCCGGGCCCGGTGACCATGGGGGCCGTCGCGGGACTGCTGTCCGGATACCTGTTGGCGCGCGGCACGATTCACGCGCAGGTGCCGCGGCCGGCCCCGGCGTTCGAGTGGCACGCGATGTCGGTCGAGCGGGTCCGCGACGTGCTGGCGGCGCTGCACGAACCCTCGGAGCGGTCTGCCGGCTCCCAACCGGGACGGGGCGGCGCGGCGTGGGAATTCGCCCGGGCCGCCGTCGCCGAACTGACCGGTGACCCGCTGACGCCGATCCTCGGATTGTGTTCGGCGGCCACCGCCGTGCTGGGCTCGCCCACCGACGCGGTGCTGGTCGGCACGGTGCTGACCGGGAACGCGTTGCTGTCGACGGCCCAACAGCTTCGGGCCGAGAACCGGCTGAACCGCCTGCTGGCTCAGCAGACCCCACCGGCCCGCGTCCTCACCCAGGGGTCCGGCTACCGAGAGGTCGTCATCGAACAGCTGCGGCCCGGCGACGTGATCGAGGTGCGCAGCGATGAGGTGGTGCCCGCCGACGCCCGGGTGATCGAGGCGCACGACCTCGAGGTCGACGAATCGTCGCTGACCGGTGAATCCTTGTCGGTCCAGAAGCAGGTCGAGGCCACGCCCGGGGCCGAACTGGCCGAGCGCCGCTGCATGATCTACGCCGGCACCACCGTGGTGGCCGGCACCGCGGTCGCGCTGGTCACCGCCGTCGGAGCAGACACCCAGAGCCGCCGCGCGGCCGAACTGGCGTCCGGCGCGCTGCCGACCGTCGGCCTGCACCATCAACTCAGCCGGCTGATGAGCCGCGCATTCCCGTTCAGCGCGGGCGGCGGCATCCTGGTCGGTGCGCTCGGCCTGCTGCGCGCCGGCGGCCTGCGCCAAGCCCTCGGCAGCGCCATCGCTGTCGCGGTGGCGGCCGTCCCCGAGGGCATGCCGCTGATGGCCACCCTCGCCCAATCCGCGTCGGCGCAGCGGCTGGGCGAATGCGGGGCGCTGGTGCGGGTGCCGCGCGCGGCCGAGGCGCTTGGCCGCGTGGAGGTGGTCTGCTTCGACAAGACCGGAACGCTGAGCGAGAACCGCCTCCGCGTCGCGGAGGTGCACCCGGTGGCGGGCCATTCCCGCGAAGACGTCCTGCGGTGCGCCGCCCAGGCGGCACCGGCGGACGACGGGAATCCCCACGTGCACGCCACCGACGAGGCCATCGTCAAGGCGGCGGACGCGGTGCCGGGGTCCGCTCCACGACCCGCGGCCGACGCGCACCTGCCGTTCCGGTCCGGCAGGGCGTTCTCGGCGTCGGTGACGGGCACTGCGCTGACCGTCAAGGGCGCGCCGGAAGTGGTCTTGGCGGCGTGCCGGGAGGCGGGCCCGCAGGTGCACGACGCGGTGGCGGCCCTGACGACCGCGGGGCTGCGGACGATCGCCGTGGCGCAACGCCGCCTGAGCGCGCAACAGGCGCGGTCGTTGCGGAAGGACCCCGACCGCATCACCGAACTGTGCGGCGCGGGGCTGACGCTGACCGGATTCCTGGGGCTCTCGGACACCCCCCGCCCGCAGGCGCCGCAGTTGCTGGCCGACCTGGCCGAGCGGGGCGTGGCGATCCGGCTGATCACCGGCGACCACCCAGTGACCGCCACCGCGATCGCCGGCGAACTGGGGGTATCGGTGAGCGCCGACCAGGTGATCACCGGGTCCGAATGGAACGCGCTGTCGCGCCCGGATCAGCAGCGCGCGGTTTCCGAGCGGGTGATCTTCGCGCGGATGTCGCCGGAGAACAAGGTGCAGGTGGTCCAGACGCTGGAGCGCGCCGGGCGGGTGTGCGCCATGGTCGGCGACGGCGCCAACGACGCCGCCGCGATCCGGGCGGCAAGCGTCGGCGTCGGTGTCGTCGCGCGCGGCAGCGACTCCGCCCACACGACCGCCGACCTGGTCCTCACGGACGGCCGCATCGAGACGCTGGTGGCCGCCATCGACGAGGGACGCCGACTGTGGCGCGGGGTCCAGGCGGCCGTCGCGGGTCTGCTCGGCGGCAACGCCGGGGAGGTGGTTTTCTCGGTCATCGGCACGGCGCTCACCGGGACCTCACCGCTGAACACCCGGCAGTTGCTGCTGATCAACATGCTCACCGACGCGTTGCCCGCGACCGCGGTCGCCGTCAGCACGCCGGCGGGGCCGGTACAACGCGTCGGGCGCGGCATCGACGAACGGGCCCTACGCCGAACGGTGGCGGCGCGCGGGGCACTCACCGCCACCGCCGCCACGGCGGCCTGGCTGATGGCGTCGGTCACCGGGCTACCGCAACGGGCCTCCACCGTCGCGTTGATCTCGTTGGTCGCGGTCGAGTTGGGCCAGACCGTGGTCGATTCGCACGCGCCCCTGGTGCTACTGACCGCCGCGGGCTCCTTCGCCGCGTTCACCGCGATGATCAGCACCCCGGGGATCAGCCAACTTCTGGGCTGCACGCCGGTCGGCCCGTTGGGCTGGGCGCAGGGGCTGGGCACCGCCACGGCCGCCGTCCTCGCCGTCGCCGCCACGAATCGGTTGCGCTCGGGCCGTCGGGACGAAGAATCGCCACGCACCGATGACACGGAACCGCAGGAGCCCGCCGAGTCCCCACAACCCCCGCAGCACAGCGGATCCCGGGCGCCGCACACCGCGATCCTGATGGCTCCCGCGAAGGCCGCGCGCGCGCTGAAATTGGTGGACCAACATCAGCATCGGATTTCGGCAGAGGCCGTCACCGATCGCCCGTGAGCCGCTCAGTCACGGTCACCGCGCGGCTTGATGAACACACCCTCCGCACCGACGGTGATTCCTTCGCTGTCGGTGATCTGCCCCTTCGCGAAGGTTTTCACGCCCTCGACACGGTCGACCCACGCTTCGGCCCGCACCAGACCCAACGGCGTCCCCCGGACATAGCGCAGCGTGAGCGTGCCGGTGTAGGCCGGTCGGCCGGGTTCGTGCGCGGTCGCGCCCAGGATGTGGTCGAGGACCATCGCGCACACTCCGCCATGGACGTGTCCCGGGGGCCCCTCGTAAGCGGCGCCCAGTGTGATTTCCGTCCACACGGCGCCGTCGGCACCGCGGTGAATCACCAACGGAGGTGCGAGCGGGTTCCGCGCGCCGATCATGACGTTGCCGGAGGTGACGGGTTGTCCGTCGGAACGATCACGCATGGCGAACGAGCCCGGCATCAGACTTTCGCTCAATTGCTCTACCGCGCAATCAATGTGCGCCTTCGCCGACGCCACGGCGGCGGCGCCGGCCTCGGTGCGGATCGTCGCGTCGATCAGTCGCCGAACGGACTGGGCGAGCGGTTCATACGCCGGTGCGCCGCTGCCACCGGTTTCGGTCATGTCGCCTTCTGCGAAAGGCCGGCGTCGACGACGAGCTGGGTGCCCGTGATGTAGCGGCCCTCCTCGGAGGCCAAAAACACCACCGCATTGGCCACGTCGACGGGCTCTACCCAGGGCACCGGCAGCAGGTTGCGCGCCCGGAAGACTTCCGCGACATCGTCGGCGGTCGGGTTCTCGAGGTCCGGGCGCAAGCGTCGAAACGTCCCGTCATTGAGAATCATCGGGGTCGCGACCGGCCCCGGATGAACCGTGTTGACCCGGATGCCGGAAGGGCCGAGCTCGTTCGCGAGGGTGCGCGCCAGCCCGACCACCGCGTGCTTGCTCGCGGTGTAATGCGCGGAATTGGGCGTCCCGCGAAGACCATTGGTCGAACTGATGATCACGATGGAGCCCCCCTCGCCCATGTGCGGTACGCCGGCCTTGACCGTGTGCCACACACCGGTCAGGTTGATGTCGAGCGTGCGATGCCAGTCCCGGGGATCGAGTTCCCATGTTCGGCCGCCCGCTATGTGGATTCCGGCATTCGCGATGATGGTGTCGAGGCGCCCCAGCGCCGTGACGCCATTGGCTACGGCGCCCGTGACGGCGTCCAGGTCACTGACGTCGGCAACGCCCGTCACGCAGCGTCGGCCACGGCTTTCGACATCCCTTGCGGTGTCGAACAACTCGCCGCTCGCCGCGGCGGCATCGAGCGCGATCACATTCGCGCCCTCGTCGGCGAAGCGCTGACAATGCACCCGTCCCGTTCCCTTGGCGGCGCCGGTCACCAGCACCACCTTGCCAAGCAGTCTCGTCATCGTGGCCCCTCAACCAAATCGAAGCCCGGGTACCCGGCCCCGGCCACCTCGGCGCAGATGTCGTTATAAGTGGCGAAGCCGCCGACGAATAGCATGAATCCCCTTGGCTTTCCGGGCACGTTGGCGCCCATGTACCAGGACTCCGCCTTGGTGAACAACGTGGCGTCGGCGAGTCGTGCGCATTCGGCTCCCCAGCCGTCGACGGCATCACGGGTCGCTTCGATCGCGGCGAGCCCGTGGTCATCGAGGTAAGCAATCGCCGCGGCTATCCAATTCACCTGCGCCTCGGCATGCAGCACCATGTTCGCCAGCACGGCGGGCGCCCCGGGACCGGAGATCAGAAACAGGTTGGGGAATCCGTCGACGCCCAGCCCCAGGTAGGTGCGCGGCCCTTGCGCCCAGTCGTCGCGCAATCGACGACCGCCGCGTCCGATGATGTCGATCTTCGCCAACGCACCGGTGAGGGCGTCGAAACCGGTTGCCAGCACGATCATGTCGACGTCGTAGTGCGCGCCGGCGGTTGCGATCCCGCTGGTGTCCACGGATTCGATCGGTGTGTCACGCACGCTGATCAGCGACACGTTCGACCGGTTGAAGGTGCTGAAGTAGTTGCTGTCGGTGCAGATCCGCTTCGTGCCGATCGGGTGATCATTGGGAATGAGCAGGTCGGCCAGCGCAGGGTCGTCGATGACCGCGCGCACCTTCTCTTCGTAGAACTGTCGGGCCTCGTCGTTGGCGGTCAGGTCGGTCATCTGGTCGGGGAACGTCTTCGAGAACAGCACACCGCCCAGCTGCCAACGCTTCTCGAACGCCGCCCGACGTTCCTCCGGCGTGAACTCCATCGTCGGCTTCGGCGCCGTAATGTGCGGTGACCCGCCGCCGCTGCGCCACGAGAGCCGCCGTCGTTCGGCGTAGTTCGCCTTGATGTCGTCGAGCTCGGTTTCGCTCAACGGCTTGTTGCCGGCCGGGACGCTGTAGTTGGGCGTGCGCTGGAAGACGAAGAGATGTTCGGCGTGCTCGGCGATGATCGGAATCGATTGAATGCCAGACGAACCGGTGCCGATGACGGCGACCCGCTTTCCGGTGAAATCGACGGCATGCTTCGGCCATGCGGCGGTGTGGTAGATCTCGCCCGCGAACGAATCGAGGCCGCGGAAGTTCGGCGTCAAAGCCGCTGACAGCGGGCCCGTCGCCATCAGACAAAATCTGGCGGACAGCACGTCGCCGCCGTCGGTGGTGATCACCCAGCGCAGCGTGGTTTCGTCTAGTGCGCAGGACACGACGCGGGTGCGAAATGTGATGTCGCGGCGCAGGTCGAGTTTGTCGGCCACCCAGTTCAGATACGCGAGGATCTCCGCCTGGGTCGCGTACTTCTCGGTCCAGTTCCACTCTTGCTGCAATTCATCGGAGAAGGAATAGCAGTAATCGACGCTTTCGACGTCACAGCGCGCACCCGGATAGCGGTTGTAGTACCAGGTGCCGCCTAGCTCCGGCGCCGCCTCGAGGACCCGCACGGACAGTCCCTGACTGCGGAGCTTGTGCAGGGCGTAGAGGCCGGCGAACCCCGCGCCGACCACGACAACGTCGACCGGCTCCGCGCTACTCACGGGCAGGGACGTTATGTCGTACCACCCCGACCGCGGGGGCCGATTCCCGGTCACCGGACACTGAGGTGACCTAGTCCCGGCCCGTGGGCGCCCCCGTCGTGCAGTCAATTTCGCCCGCTTTTTCGCCCGCTCATCGGGAAGGGCTTCGGCTGAGGCACGAACTGCGGTAGACCATTACTAAGCCCCCAGACGTAAGGAACCAACATGAGCGAACGGGTACTCGACCGGGTCGTGGCGATGGCGGATCAGTTGCGCGACCAGGCCGCCGAGGCCGAGCGGATCGGGCGGCTGACCGATGACACGGTCAAGCTGATGAAGGGCGCCGGCCTGATCCGGCTGCTGCAAACCAAGCAATACCAAGGCTTCGAGGCGCACCCCCGCGAATTCGCCGAGACGACGATGGCGACCGCTGCGCTGGACCCCGCGGCCGGCTGGATCGTCGGCGTGGTCGGCGTGCACCCCTATCAGTTGGCGTACGCGGACCCCAAAGTCGCCGCCGAGATCTGGGCCGACGACGTCGACACCTGGATGGCCTCCCCCTACGCGCCGCAGGGGGTGGCCAAACCCGTCGACGGTGGCTACATCTTCAACGGCCGCTGGCAGTTCAGCTCGGGCACCGACCACTGCGACTGGATCATCCTCGGCGCGATGCTCGGCGACGAAAAGGGCATACCGATCATGCCGCCCCAGATGTTGCACATGATCCTGCCCCGCAAGGACTACGAGATCGTCGAGGACTCGTGGAATGTGGTGGGGTTGCGGGGAACCGGATCCAAGGACGTCATCGTCAAGGACGCCTTCGTCCCGTCGTACCGGACGATGGACGCGACGAAGGTGATGGACGGCACGGCCCAGCGCGAGGCCGGCATGACCGAACCGCTCTATCTGATGCCGTGGTCGACGATGTTCCCGCTGGGCATCTCGGCGGCCACCATCGGCATTGCCGAGGGGGCGCTGGCCGCGCACCTGGACTACCAACGCGAGCGCGTCGGCGCCACCGGAACCGCGATCAAGGACGACCCCTACGTCATGTTCGCCATCGGCGAGGCCGCCGCCGATATCAACGCCGCCCGCCAGGAACTGCTGGCCAACGCCGACCGGATCTACGACATGGTCGCCGCCGGCAAGGAGGTGTCGTTCGCCGACCGCGCGGCCGGCCGGCGCACCCAGATCCGCGCGGTGTGGCGCGCGGTGTCGGCGGTCGACGAGATCTTCGCCCGCTCGGGCGGCAACGCGGCCCGCATGGACAAGCCGCTGCAACGGTATTGGCGCGACGTGCACGTCGGCCAGCTGCACGCCATCCACATGCCGGGCACCACCTATCACGCGTCGGCGCTGAGTTCGCTGGGCATCGAACCGCCCGAGGGCCCGCTGCGGGCCTTGATCTAGGAGCAGATGTTGACCGACCTGAAAAGCCTGGGTTACATCACCATTTCGACCAACGACATCGACCGCTGGCGGCAATTCGCCTTCGGCGTCCTGGGTTTCGCCGAGGGTAAGGGCCCCGACCCCGAGGCGCTCTACCTGCGGATGGACGAGCGGGCGGCGCGATTGATCGTGGTGCCGGGTGAGACCGATCGGGTGCTCACCATCGGCTGGGAGGTGCGCGACCACCCGGCGCTGCAGCGGGTCAAGGCGACGCTCGACGGCGCGGGGGTGCCGTTCAAGCAGCTGTCCGTCGACGAGGCCGAGGCCCGCCGGGTGGAAGAGGTGATCACCTTCGAGGACCCGGCGGGCACCACGCTCGAGGTCTTCCACGGCGCGGTGCTCGATCACAGCCCGGTGATCACCCCGTTCGGCGCGAGGTTCGTCACCGGCGATCAGGGGATGGGCCACGTCGTCGTGCCCGCGATGGATCCGGGCGGCGTGTTCGACTTCTACACCGAGGTCCTCGGCTTCCGTTCCCGCGGGGCGTTCCGGGTGCCGCTGCCGAAGGAGTTCGGCCCGGTGCGGGTTCGCTTCCTCGGGATCAACGAGCGCCACCACAGCCTGGCGATCGTGCCGGCCGCACACATGCGTGACCCTCGCCTGGTGCACATCATGGTCGAGGTCGACGCCCTCGACGCGGTGGGCCAGGCGCTGGACCGCGTCAACGCCGAAGGCTTCCAGTTGTCGTCCACGCTCGGGCGGCACACCAACGACAAGATGATCTCCTTCTACGTTCGCGCGCCCGGCGACTGGGACATCGAGTTCGGCACCGAAGGCATGCGAGTCGACGAAAACTATTACACGGCAGAGGAAATCACCGCCGACAGCTACTGGGGTCACCAGTGGATCGGCGAAATGCCCGCGGCCATGCGGCTATGACACCGGATACCGACGTCACGCCGGTCCCGGCCGCGTCGATCACCTCGTGGGATGACGAGGCCGACGTCGTCATCGCCGGCTACGGGGTGGCCGGCGCCGCGGCGGCGGTCGAGGCGGCGCGCTCGGGCGCCGAGGTTCTTGTCCTGGAACGCACCGGATCCTGGGGCGGCGCGGCGGCGATGGCGGGCGGGTTCATCTACCTCGGCGGTGGCACTGGACTGCAAAAGGCCTGCGGCTTCGACGATTCCGTCGCCAACATGGCGGCCTTCCTCAACGTCGCGATGGGACCCGGCGCCGACGAAGACCGGATCGCCGACTACTGCGCCGGCAGCATCGCGCACTTCGACTGGCTGGTCGGCTGCGGTGTGCCGTTCAAGGCGGAGTTCTTCGCCGAGCCCGGCTGGGAACCGATGGGTGACCAGGGGCTGATGTACAGCGGCGGGGAAAACTCCTACCCGTTCAACACGATCGCCTCCCCCGCCCCGCGCGGGCACGTCCCGCAGATGTCGAACAAGAAGCAGGGTGAAGCGAGCGCGGGCTACATGCTGATGAAGCCGCTCGTCGAAACCGCCACGGCGGCCGGCGCACGCGCGCTCTACGACGTGCGCGGGCAACGCCTCGTCGTCGAGGCCGACGGCAGGGTGGTCGGGATCCGAGCCCGCCGGTACGGCGGCGAGATTTCGGTTCGGGCGCGGCGCGGGGTGGTGCTGGCCATGGGCAGCTTCGCCTACAACGACGCGATGGTGGCGCGCTACGCCCCGCGGATCGCCGGCCGCCCGGCCGCCTCGATCGAGCAGCACGACGGCCAGGCGATCCGGATGGCGCAGGCGCTGGGCGCCGACCTGGCGCACATGGATGCGACCGAGGTCGCGATCTTCATCGATCCCCAGCAACTGGTGCGCGGCATCCTGGTCAACGGCCGCGGCCAGCGCTACGTCGCCGAGGACACCTACCCGGGTCGCGTCGGGCAACTCACGCTCTACCACCAGGACAACACCGCCTACCTCATCATCGACAACGACGCCAACGAAGAGGCGAACGCGTCGTGGTCGCCCAAGTTCATGCTGCGCCAGGCGACCTGGGTGGCCGACACCGTCGCCGACCTGGAGCGCGACATGGGGCTGGCGCCGGGCTCGCTGCAGGCGACCGTGGCCGCCTACAACGAGGGGGCCGTGCGGGGCGAGGATCCGTTGCTGCACAAGAAACCCGAATGGCTCAAGCCGATCGGCTCGCCGGTGGGCGCCATCGATTTGCGGGAGAACACCGGCGGTTTCACGTTGGGCGGGCTGGCCACCACGCTGAACGCCGAGGTGCTGCACGTCAGTGGGGAACCCATCCCCGGCCTCTTCGCCGCCGGGCGCTGCACCGCCGGGTTGGCCGCCTGGGGTTACGCCAGCGGCATCTCGCTCGGCGACGGCAGCTTCTACGGCCGCCGCGCGGGCCGGTCCGCGGCCAAGGGCTGAGCCCAGCCGCATCCTTCGCCGCCGCCCCGAAACTCGCCGACTTCCGCGATGCGTGACAACCGCCACACCGGTGTGCTAGGAATATATTTCTAATAGGAATATACCGGTCAGGCACACTTGGAGGATCGATGTCAGGCATCGCCGAACCCGCCACCCCGACGGCCGTCATCGATCGCATATCGCTGGTCCTCGACGCCTTCGAGGGGCCGGGGCGGCTCACCCTGGCGCAGATCGTCAGGCGCACCGGCCTGCCCCGCTCGTCGGCGCATCGGATGCTCGAACGCCTGGTGCAGCTGCGCTGGCTGCGCCGCAGCGGCCGGGATTACGAGCTGGGCATGCGCCTGGTCGAACTCGGATCGCTCGCCGTGCATCAGGACCGGCTGGTGCGGGCGGCCGGCCCGCTGCTGGGCGAATTGCACCGCGCCACCGGCCTTGTCGTGCACCTGGCCGTGCTGGACGGCCCGGACGTGGTCTACCTGGACAAGATCGGTGACCAGAGGATCCCGACCCGGGTGGGTGGTCGCCAGCCCGCCCACTGCACCGCGGTCGGCAAGGCGATCCTCGCCTATCGCGACGAGGACGCCGAGCTCGATCTGCGGGTCCGCAAGACGCGATACTCGATCTCCAGCGGCAACCAGCTGGCCGTCGAGTTGGCCAGGGTGCGGGCCCATGGCGTCGCGTTCGAGCGCGAGGAGTCGCTGCTGGGCTTCGGCTGCGTGGCGGCACCGATCGGCGGGCCCGGTGAGGCGGTGGCCGCGGTGTCGGTCTGCGGGCCGATGAACCGCATGATGTTCGACCAGCGACTGACGGCCCCGGTGCGGATGACCGCGATGGGCATCTGGCGCAACGTCGAGGGCGGTCCGCAGCGCGTCGCTCCAACCCTGCAGCCGCTGCGCCCGTTGCGTCCCGCGGGTCCGGCGACGCGGCCCGCCCTTCAGTACGCGTGAACGCGGGCGGACGGGTCTTCGTGATCGACCGGGTGGTCACCCGACCCGGGTGCGCTCGACGATTCGTCGACGCCTACCTCGCCGAGTACGCCCCGGGCGCGCGGGAGCGCGGCATGACGTTGCGCGATGTCCTCGTCAGCCCGCCGATCTGGTTCGATGACGAAACCAACACCGTGACCATCACCTGGACGCTGCCCGACGTGCGGGCGTGGTGGGAGATGACGTGGAAGGGCAGGACGGACCCGGCCCTCGGTGAATGGTGGTGCGGCATAGCCGATCTCGTGCAGGAGCGGTCCCGCTCGTTCGCCGCGTCCGCCGAGGACGTGGACCGGCTTTGCGATGTTTAGCGTCACCAGGTTGTTGGACGTCGTCGAGGACGAACGCGACCGGATGCTCACCGCGTTGCGCTCGGCCGCCCGCGACGCCCAAGCGTCGCGCTGGGTGGTGCAGCCGACGCTGCCCGGTTCGCGTAACGGCGGCGACATTCTCCTGCACATGCGGTTCACTGGTCCACGCGAATGGGACTCTGTCGCAGGAACATTCAGCAAGCTGCTGCGAGACCCGTCGGTTGGTCGCGTCAACGGCGCGAGCTATCACGGCCGCCCCGCCAGCACGGATTGGTCGGCTCTTCCGGGGTCCGTCTATCGCACCCTGTTGTTGAGCGTGGTGCCCGGTACCGACCGGGCGACCATCGCCCGTTTTGAGGCCGATCTGCGGCTGATGCCGAAATACACTCGGACCATAACTGATTGGCAGCTCAGCCGTGTAGACGAAGCGTCCGGCGCATCGGCGTGGACCCACGTGTTCGAACAGCACTTCACCGACGTCGACGGGCTCATGGGCCCGTATCTGACGCACCCCATCCACTGGGCGGTCGTGGACCATTGGTTCGATCCCGAATGTCCCGGAGTCATCGTGCGCGATCGCGTTTGCCATAGCTTCTGTCTCAGTGCTGCTGCGGTTTTGAGGTAAGCGGAAGCCGTGAGTGTGCGGCCATGCGGCACCCGGACGTTGTGCTTCGCGTAGTCTCTACCCGTGCGCTTCTCCTGTCGCGTCGAAAGGCCGTGCACCGCGCCTGCCGAGGTCGTTTATGACCTGCTCATCGACGTCGACCGGTGGCCGGATTGGTTGCCCGGCACCCGAAGCGCCGATTGGGACGACCCCGGAGGCGCCGGTACACGGGAAGACGCCATACGCCGAGTCGTGGTGAGTGGATTGACCATGCGCGAAAAGGTTTTGGTGGCCGACCGCCCGCACCACCACGCCTACACCATCTTGTCCGGAATCCCGGTCGCCGACCACCGCGCGGATGTCGACATCCGTGACAAACCTGGCGGGTCGCTCATCGTCTGGCGGGCAACGTTTCGTTCGCGAATCCCCCTCGCCGGACCACTCGTTTGGGTGCTGCTGCGCATGAGCATGCCCAGAATGGCCGCTGCCCTGGCCGAGGGAGCCGAGCGCCGGCCGGTGTGACGCGGCCAGGCCACTCGCATTTGACCCCAGTTAGAGCCCCGCGGCCCTGATATTCGGATTGGCCGTCGGCGGTGGCGGCAACGGCGGCAACAATCGGGTGCCATCCAGGCTATGCACGGGCAGTTGCTGCGACCAGGGAAAGTGCAGGCTGAACGCGACGAGTCCGGTGCGCTCGGCGGCCGGCAGGTGGCACATCGCCAGCACGGTCTCGGCCAGGTATTCCACCGGCTCGGTCGGGAAGCCATCCGGAATGAGCTGGGCCGCACCGGGTGTGCGAACGGCCGTCGACGGGCCGACGCAGTTCACCGCGATGCCGGCATCGAGCAGTTCGGCGGCGACGCCCTGGGTGAAGCGATGCAGCGCGGCCTTGCACGACGCGTAGATCACGTCGCCGGAGGTCTTGTTGTAGTCGCGATACGGTCGCACCGGGGCGACGCCGGTCACCGAGCCGATGTTGACGATCCAGCCCGCGCCCCGCTTGCGCATCTGCGGTACAACGGCTTTGGTCAGAACGAACGGTGTGCGCAGGTAGTGCTCCACCGTGCGGTCGAACGTTTCCAGACTCATGTCCTCCACCAGACAGTAGTCCGCGAAACCCGCGTTGTTGACCAGGATGTCGATGCGGCCGGCGCGGTCGACCACCTCGTCGATCAGCCCGTTGCGCTGCCCGGCATCCTCGAGGTCGGCCGCGACGGCGAACGCGTTCCCGCCGGCGGCCTCGATCAACTCGACCGTCTCGCCGATGGTGCCGGGCAGCGTGCTGGCCGCTCCACCGCGCACGGACGACGACGCGTCGTGCGAGCGGGCCGTGACCGCCACGGTGGCGCCTTCCGCCGCTAAGCGGAAGGCGATGGCCCGGCCGATCCCGCGGCTACTGCCGGTGACCAAAGCCGTCCTCCCGGAGAGCAACCCGGTCATCGCAACTCGAAATCGCCCTCAACGGGTACCCGGTGATCACGCCATACGTCGAGCAGCCGGTAAGGGAAGGCCGTCACGATCCGCCCACCGCCCGAACGGTAGTACGTGTGCGCGGACGGGGTGTGACACCACACGGTGCCCTCCATCGTCGCGTCGATGTCGGCGACGTAGTCGTCGTAAGCGCGCTGCTTCACTTCGATGGTCGACGCCGCTCGCAGCGCCATCAGCTGGAGGCATTCCATCACGTAGTGCACCATCACCTCGACGCCGAAATTGTGTCCCGCGCCGTGTCCCGGGCTGTAGTTGGGCGCCGACGAGATGAACAAGTTCGGGAACCCGGGGACGGTCCCACCGCGGTAGGCCCGCGGCCGGTTGCCCCACTCCTCGGCCAGCCTCTTGCCGCCGCGCCCCTCAATGTCCATGGTGGACAGGAAATCCAGATGATAGCCGGTCGCGTAGACGATGACGTCCAAGTCGATCTGCCTGCCGTCGGCCGTCACGATGCCCGCCTCGTTGACACGGGCGGGTTCGCTCGCTTCGACGTCGACGTGCTCGCGGGCCAGCGCCGCGTAGTACCCGCCGGGATCCCGGATGATCCGCTTGCCGTAGGGCGCGAAGTCCGGCGTGACCTTCCGGGCGAGTTCGCTGCCCGCGCCGAAAACGTCGTCGATGTACTTCAGGCACATCTGCAGCAGCGCGTCGTTGGCCTGCGAAATGGACAGATGGTCGCGCGCCCATTCGGCGTCGTACAAGATCACGGGATAGTTGTTGTCCGCGGTTCCCCAATAGGATTTGAGCCGAATCCAATTGGCGTAGAACGGCAACCGGGTGCCCAGCCACCGCTGATAGTCGGGCACGTCATCGGTCAGCCGCCGCCGCGGCGCCACCCAGTGCGGCTGGCGCTGGAACACCGTCAGGTGCGACACCTCATTGACGCACGCGTCGACGATCTGCACCGCGGTGCATCCGGCACCGATGATGGCAACCCGCTTGCCGGTCAGATCGAGGCCGGGATCCCACCGCGCCGAATGGATTTCGACTCCCGCGAAAGTCCCCCTTCCGTCCAGTTGCGGCCAGCGTGGCCGGTTGAGGTAGCCGGCGGCCGGGATCACCACATTGGCGTAGCTGATCTCGCTGGCACCGCCGGGGCCCACCGCACGGATCTGCCACTGCTGACGCTCGTCGTCCCACCGAAGGGCTTCGACTTCGGTACCGAAGCGGGTGCGTTGCCGCAGTCGGTACTTGTCGGCCACCGACACCAGATAGGACTGATACTCCCACCCCATCGGGTAATAGCTGGACCAATCGCCGTTGATGTCGCGCGACAACGAGTAGTACGCCGAGGGCGTGTCCACGCCGATACCCGGATAGGTGGTCGTGTACCAGGTGCCACCGACCTCGTCGTGGCGGTCGAAGATTTCAAAGTTCACGCCGGCGTCGGCCAACTCCAACGCGGCGGTCAATCCCGCGATGCCGGCGCCGATGATCGCCACCCGAAAGTCGTCGGGGAGCTTCGCGGTGCGAGGCAGCACCGGCTGGGGCGGTTGGAATCCGCCCTGCTCCAACAGCAGCGGGAGGTATTCGGGGTCGATCGTTCCGCCGAGCGCGACCGGCGCGATCCGCGCGAACAGGTCGGGGTCGTCGGCCCGGGCGGCGTGCGGGGGCCGGGGCACTTGCAGCGCGCTGACCATAGCCTCGACGATGGCCGCCCGCGTCTCCGGGTCGGTCGTGCCCGCCTGCTCCGGCGGGTCGGGCACGTGGGTGATCTTCGGCGCGAAGCGGTCGACCACCCCGGGGTCACCGGTGAGCTGCGCCAGCACCGCGACGAGCACGCCGGGGTCGGCGCGAAGCAGGTTGGCCCGCAGTTCGTCGCGATCGACGCCCACGGGCCCGGTGCGGTCGGCTCTCGCGGTTGCGCCCGTGCTCATGACGCCGAGTATCGCCGCCGCCCGTCGGCATCGGGTGGCCCTTGTCTACTCAGCGGGACACCGGGGACAAACCGTCGAGTGTCGGCGCCTACGGTGGCCGGCATGCAGTTGGGCGAGTTGGACGTCAGCGTCGCGCGCGCCCGCGGCCACGCGCTCGGCGATATCCCCCGCCGGTCGGCGCGCAGGCACCCGGACAAGATCGCGATTGTCGACGGCGACGTCGTGCTGAGTTTCGCCGACTTCGAGAACCTGGTAGACCGCGCGGCCGCGGCGTTGGGCGACAACGGTTTTCGGGCCGGCGATCGGTTGGCCCTCCTGTCGCACAACTGCTGGCAATATGCCGTACTGGCGTTCGCCACGGCGCGGGCGGGGGTGGTCCTCGTCCCGGTCAACTTCATGCTCACCGCCGAGGAGGTCTCCTACATCCTCGGCCACAGTGGCGCACGGGGATTCATCGTCGAAGCGGACTTGACACCCACCGCGGAGCAAGCCATGCGACTGGGTGGCTCGGTGACGACGAAGGCGGCGCTGGCGCCGCCCGGGCGGTCCGCGCCGGTCGGCTGGCCCGACTTCGCCGAGTGGCTGAGCACCACCTCGACGGCCCCACGCCCCCACATCGATGACGACCAGCTGCTGCGCCTGATGTACACCAGCGGCACCGAATCGCGCCCCAAGGGCGCCATGCATACCAGCCGAAGCCTGATGTGGAACTACATCAGCACGATCCTGGCCGGCGACATGTCCGCCGACGACGTCGAGATCCATTCGCTGCCGCTCTACCACTGCGCGCAACTCGACAACTTCCTGGCCACCGATGTCTATCTAGGCGCCACCAGCATCATCCTGCCGCGGCCGGACCCCGAACTCGTCCTGCGCACCATCGAGCGCTACGCCGTCACCAACTATTTCGCCCCACCGACGGTGTGGATCTCGTTGCTGCGATCACCCCTCTTCGACACCGTCGACCTGTCCAGCCTGCGCAAGGGCTACTACGGCGCCTCGGCGATGCCGGTCGAAATCCTCAACGAGATTCGGGAGCGCCTGCCGCGCATGAGGTTGTGGAACTTCTACGGCCAAACCGAAATGGCGCCGCTGGCCACCGCGCTCGGGCCCGACGAACAGGACGCGCACGCGGGTTCGGCGGGGCGGCCGGTCGCCAACGTGGAGACCGCGATCCTGGACGACGCGGACAAGTCCGTCGTCTCCGGAACAGTCGGTGAAATCGCCCATCGCAGCCCGCATTTGATGCTGGGCTACCTGGACGATCCGCAGCAGACCGCCGAGGCCTTCCGGGGCGGCTGGTTCCACTCCGGCGACCTCGGCTACTACGACGAGAACGGGCTGCTCCATGTCGTGGACCGCAAGAAGGACATGATCAAGACCGGCGGGGAAAACGTCGCAAGCCGGGAAGTCGAAGAGGTCATCTACCGGCACGGCGGCATCGAAGAAGTCGCGGTCTTCGGCCTGGCCCACCCTATTTGGGTCGAGGCCGTCGTCGCGGCGGTGGTGCTGCGCGACGGCGTCGACCTCGCCGAGGACGACGTACTCGCGCACTGCCGCGCGCACCTGGCCGGGTTCAAGACACCGAAGCGGATCTTCCTCGTCGATTCCCTACCGAAGAACCCCAGCGGCAAGCTGCTGAAACGCGTGCTGCGCGAGCGATTCAGCTCGGGGTGGAAGATACGGTGATGGCCTCTTCCCGGCTGGTGCCGCCGATCGCGCTCGACCCGTTGTCGACACAGGACCTTCGCGACGAGGTGCGGCAGTTCCTGGACGACCAACTGGCCGCCGGGGCGTTCACCCCGTCGGTGGACGCCTGGCTGTCGGGATGGGACGAAAACTTCACCGCCGCGCTCGCGGCGCGCGGCTGGTTGGGAATGACGGTGCCCGTCGAATACGGCGGCCACGGGCGCTCGTTTCTGGAGCGGTTCGCCGTCACCGAGGAGCTGCTCGCCGCCGGCGCCCCCGTCGCCGCGCACTGGATCGCCGACCGGCAGATCGTGCCGTCATTGCTGAAATACGGCACGGAGTCACAGAAGCTGGCCTTCCTGCCGCGGATCGTGCGCGGCGAGTGCTTCTTCGCCATCGGCATGAGCGAGCCGGAGTCCGGCTCCGACCTGGCCAGCGTGCGCACCAGGGCGCTGCGCGTCGACGGCGGGTGGTCGCTGACCGGCACCAAGGTGTGGACGTCCGGGGCGCACCTCGCGCACGCGTTCATCGTGCTCGCCCGCACGGCGCCACTGGATCCAGAGCACCGGCACGCCGGACTGAGCCAATTCATCGTCGACCTGCGGGGGCCCGGCGTCGACGTGCGCCCGATCGTGTCGATGAACGGCGCCCACCACTTCAACGAGGTGATACTCGATGAGGCGTTCGTCCCCGACGAGATGGTGTTCGGCGCAATCGGTGACGGCTGGCGGCAGGTGACTTCCGAGCTGAGCTTCGAGCGCAGCGGACCCGAGCGGTACCTGTCGACGTTCGTCCTGCTCGCGGCCTGCGCCGACCGGATGGCCGCGAACGCCATTCCCCGCAACGCGGAGCTGGGGAGGCTCGTCGCGCGAGTCGCCGGTCTGCATCACATGTCCACCGCGGTTGCCGGCGCGTTGGAACGGCGCGAGCCGGCCGATATCCCCGCCGCCCTGGTCAAGGTGCTCGGCACGACCACCGAGGGCGAGATCGCGGAGTTCGCCGACCTGCAGGACTCCCCCGACCGGATCTTCGCCGCGTTGGTGCGTGCCGGCGTGGATCAACGGCCGGGATTCACCCTGCGCGGTGGCACCAACGAGGTGCTTCGCGGGGTAATCGCCCGCGCATTGGGGCTGCGGTGAGCGCCGGGCCTTCCGTCGACGAAGCCCTGGCCGACATGATGGGCGCCGTCTTCGGCGCTCACCGCGAAAAGCTCGGGAGCGAAACGATCGTCGAGCGGGGCTCCGGTCTGTGGCGGCAGCTCGCTGAGCTTGGTCTGCTGCGCCTCACCGGTGCGGTCGAGCACGGCGGCAGCGGGGCCGGGTGGTACGAGGCGGCCGAACTGCTGAACGCGGCGGTGCGCAACGGTATTCGAATTCCGCTGGCGGAGCACGACTTGCTGGCGTGCTGGCTCCTGGACGCCAGCGGATTGGGCGCCGACGGCGCGGCGCGCACAGTCTGCGTGGTCGACACGCGCGGCGTCGCGACGCACGTGCCATGGGCGAGCACGGCCGAACGCGTGGTGGTCGTATGGCGCGCCGACGGGCAGTACCGCGTCGCCGACGCCGCGGCCGAGATGCTCACCATCACCCCCGGCGCCAATTCGATCGGTGAACCACGTGACACCGTGGCCGCCGAGCTCTCCGGCCTGCAGGGAACGCCCATCGGCCCGACCCTGGTCAGCCAGCTGCGGCTGAGGTCGGGGTTGGTGCGGGCGATCCAGGTGTGCGCCGCCCTGGACGAAGCACTGGGACTCTGCATCGAGCACGTGACCTCGCGAACGCAGTTCGGGCGCCCGCTGGCGAAGTTCCAAGCGGTTCAGCACCTGGTTTCCGACGTTGCCGCCGAGGCCGCGCTCGCCCGGGCCGCGACCGAGGCGGCGTTGGCGGCCGGCGTCCGGGGCGAGTGGTCGAGCCCGACGCTGGAATTCCTGGTGGCCGCGGCGCGTTCGTGTGCGGGCCACGCGACCTCCGTGGTGGTGAGGAACGCCCACCAAGTGCACGGCGCCATCGGCACCACCCGCGAGCACCGCCTGCACGAATTCACCAGGGCCGCGCTGGCGTGGCGGTCGGAGTTCGGTTCGATGCGCTACTGGGACGACGTCGTCACCGAGGCCGCCATGCGCGTGAGCGCCGGGGGTTTGTGGAGCCTCATCACGGAGTGATGCGGATGTGTTCCACTCATCGGGCGGTCACCGTGCCGTCGCGCCCACAGTGGAGTTTCATTCGATGCCATGAACCACGACATCACGCTGTCGGAACTGCAGGAGTTCATCGGCGAGTTCTGGTACCACTACGACGAGGCCCACTACGACGAGCTGGCGCTCCGATACGCCCATGACGTGCGCTATGTGACCAGAAGTGACTCGGGCGCAAGTCCTTTCGAGGACCTGATGTCTCCCGAACTCAACGGCCGAGACGCGGTGATCCAGTGGTTGTCCCAGCACCGCATGCAGAGCCCGTACCCGCTGCGCCACCACGCCACCAACATCCACCGCACCGGCGCCGACGGTGACGTCATCCGCGCGCGGTTCTACATCCTCGTCAACCAGATCGCCAATTACGTGCCGTTCGCGGTTTCCAGCGGGGTTGTCGACGTCGCCGTCCGGCGTGGCGACGATGGGTTGCAGTTCAGCGAGATGGACGTCGTTCTCGATGCGACCAACTCGGTCCTGCTGGCGGACCTGCACGCCGACAGCACCACCCCCTGATGACCGCCCGCGGCATCTTCGCCGGCGGCGTCGCCGTCATCACCGGCGCCGGATCCGGGATCGGTGCCGGTTTGGCGCGGCACGCCCACCGGCTGGGCATGACCACGGCGCTCGCCGACATCGACGCCGACGGCATCGCCGCGCTGCGCGACGAACTGTGCGCGGCCGGAGGGACGGCCGTCGACATCGTCTGCGACGTGCGTGATCCCGAGGCGGTGCAGGACCTCGCGGACCGGGTCTATCGGGATTTCGGCGCGGTGCGGCTGCTGGTGAACAACGCCGGTATCGAACAGTTCGGCTATCTGTGGGACACGCCGGTGACGAACTGGCAGCGCGTCGTCGACATCAACATCAGCGGAGTCTTCTACGGCGTGCGCGCGTTTCTGCCGAAGATGATGGCCGTCGACGAGCAGGCGTGGGTGTGGAACGTTGCGTCGGTCGGCGCCGTAGTGACGATGCCGTTGCAGACGCCCTACCTCGTGAGCAAGCACGCCGTGCTGGCCATGACCGAATGCCTTTGCACCGAGGTCCAATTGGCGGGACACGACCACCACATCCATGTGCAGGCGGTGTTGCCCGGGCCGGTGGTGTCCAACATCTTCGAATCCGCGGGGGGTGTCGACGCCACGGCGGCCGCTGATGTCGGCGCCGCGGAGACGCATCGCGAAGCGATGCTCGACATCAAAGCGGTGGCGATGGACCCGTTGGCGGCCGCCGAAACACTGTTCCAACAGGCCGCCGAAGGCCGCTTCTACCTGCTCACTCACCCGGAAGTGGGGTCGGCGATGGCGGAGCGCGCGGAAGTGCTTGCCGCGCAACGACGGCCCGTGCTGCGCACGGAACGCCGGTTCGGTGCGCAGCGGCTCTGACATGGGGGCCTGCCAGCTGGACCCCGACGCCGCCGCCCGCGTCGCTTCGTTCGGTGATGTTCCACCGATGCGCCAGCGCGGGCTCGCGGCCGTGCGCGCCGCGCTCGAATCCGCGCCACCGCCCGAGTCGATGGCCGAGATGGCCGCCGTCACGGAAGCAGCCATTCCCGGTCCGGCGGGTGACATCCCGGCACGGGTCTATCGCCCCGACGCCGGAAGCGGTGGACCCGTGCTGGTGTATTTGCACGGCGGTGGGCTGGTGATGGGGTCGAACCACTCATTCGAGCCGCTGGCCCGTGAGCTGGCCGCGGCGTCTGCAGCCACCGTCGTCGCGGTCGGCTACCGCCTGGCCCCGGAGTGGCCGCCGCCCGCGCAGTTCGACGATGCGTACGCCGCGACGGAATGGGTGTCACGGAATGCTCGTCAGCTGGGGGTCGACCCCGAACGGCTCGGGGTGATCGGCGACAGCGCGGGCGGCGCATTGGCGGCCGGCGTTGCGCTCGCCGCGCACGACCGTGGCGGTCCGCCGATCGGCGTGCAGGTGCTGCTGTATCCGGGCCTGGATCGCGACATGACGGCCCCGTCCGTCACCGCCCTGGCGGACGCCCCGATGCTCAGCCGCGACGACATCGAGTACATGCACTCCCTGGCCGACGGGGACGCGGGCCCGCCCACCAGCCCGTACCTGGTGCCCGCCTACGCATCCGAGCTTGCCGGCCTCCCCCCGGCGATCGTCGTCACCGCGGAGTGCGACCCGATCCGGGATTGGGGTGAGCGGTATGCGACACGGCTGCGCGACGCCGGCGTGCAGACCACCCTGACCCGTTATCCCGGGATGTGCCACGGATTTCTGATGCGTTCCGACGCCACGGCGCGGGGCCGGCTGGCCATCGCCGAGATCGGCGCGCTCCTGCGGGCCAAGTTCGGCCATCCGGTTCGGGCTTGACGTCCCGGTGACCGGGCCATGGCCCCCCGCACCGGAATCGCCCCGCCCACAATCAGGGCACGAACTGCAAAAGGAGACAGCCGATGCTCACCGACGACCGGCGGATGGAGCTTTCCGACGTGTTGCGGCCCGCCGCGCCGCCCCGCGAGGTCGACAACGTCTATACCGACGACCAACGCGAACGCCTGCTGGATGTGGTACGCACCGAGGGGCCGTGGCGGTTGATCATCGCGCAACACTTCGCGTCGCCCGATGAGCTGATCGCCACCATGAGCGGCCTTTTCCCAGAAGGCTTCACCCCATCGCTCGACCTGTTCCTGACACCGACCTTCCGCGGCTACCTGGCCAACTACGGCGCGGTGCTCTACCCAGAGCTGCACGACTGCTTTTACAACGCGCGGTTCCTCGAGATGGCCAAAAGCTACTGGAACGCCCAGTACGCCAAGCCCCAGCTGATGCTGTTCAACATCAACGGGCCGTGCGCCAACCGCGACCCGGGACATCTGGACTCGCCGAGCTTTCGCGGCGTGCGTCACGAGAACGCGCCGACCTGGCTCACCAGCGTGATGGGCAAGTCCGGCCTGTTCGGCGACTACCTGGTCAAGATGGCGCAGGTGATCACGTGGTTCTCGCTCGACCCCGGCAGCGGGTTCACCTACTGGCCCGATGGTCCGCTCAAGGCCCCCAAACGCGTTCTGCCGCCGATCAACAACCGCGGCGTGGTGGTGCAGAACGAGATGATGGTGCACCGCGGCGAAGCGAGCGGGCCACTCGAGCACCAAATTCCGGCCGGGTTGTCCTTCGACACCGTCTTTTCCGGCGACCCCGAGGACCCGAATCAGTGGTTGCTCAAGAACGGCGACGAGGTGATCGCCCGCCACCACACCGACCAATTGCGGTTCCTGGTGCACTGGTCGGCCGAGGTATTCACCGACCACGACGAGCTGAAGAAGAACATGGAGGGCTCGCACGACCTGACCATCGAGAAGGCCATCGACATCATGGTCGACGACCTCAAGGGCAGGGGCATCAAGCTCGACATCCCCAGCGAACCATTGCACGACCCGGCGTTCATCAGCGCGCTCAACGCCGGCTACGACCTGGGCGGCCCTGCTCTTTACCCCGAAGAGGCACCCATCAGCGCATTCCAGCTCGCATGACCGAAAACCTCACCGTCGAGCGTCGAATTGTTTGGGTGAAAGGCCTTCAACGGCGCGATAATTCGACGCTCGGCGGAAGATGGGTCATGCGCCGTCGACGATCGACAGCTCGCCGGCCGCGACGGCGCGCTCGATCGATTCCCGCAGTGCCGAGCAGGCCAGGAACACCACGCGGTGGTCGCCGGCGATCCGGACGGCGTCCGCACGCTCGACGCACCGGGCCGTCGCATCGGCGTTCCACTGCACGCTGGTCTGGTTCCAGCTGCTTTTGCGAGCAAGCACCTGCGCCCCGCACCTGCGGCACCCCACGGGGCGCATCGGCATCTCGTCGAGGCGATTGTCCTGCCGCGCAGACGAATCGAGCGACATCACACTAGCCGGCGCCCTGCGCGGCCATGTTGGCCTCGACCTCTTTCATCCACGCCTCGTAGGGCCTGGTGGTGTCGAGCTCGAACTCGAAGCGGTCCACCATATCCGGTTGGACGTCGGCGGCGTCGACGTAGAACTGCTGGTACCAGCGGCGTAACTGGTAGACCGGGCCGTCCTCCTCGACGAGAAGCGGGTTGTCGATGCGCGCCTTGTGTCGCCAGATCTGGACGTCCTGTTCGAACCCGATCTTGACGAAGTCACCCAGGCTGACCGCGGTCTTCAGCGCCTCATCGCCGGGCAGGTTGTCCGACTTCTTGACGATGATTCCGTATTGCAGCACAAAGGAATTCGAGTCGATCGGATAATGGCAGTTGATCAGAATCGTCTTGGCGTCGCCGTCGGTGTAGTGGTAGGTCAGGTCGTCGATCATGAAGGACGGCCCGTAGTAGGACGCCACCGACGTGGTCCCCAGCATCGTGGTCCCCTCGGGGCTCCCGATGTCGGGACGACTCCCGCCGTTCATGTACTGCGTGGCCACATGCCCCTCGAAGATGTTCTTGAAGTACGTGGGCAACGAGCCGTGGATGTAGAAGAAGTGGGCCATGTCCACCACGTTGTCGATGATCTCGCGACAGTTGCTCTGCACGACGGTGGTGTACCAGTGCCAGTCCGTCCACTCGTCGCTGGTGGCGCCCTCGATGCGCGGGATCGTGACCTCCGGCGGCGGCGGTTTGCGCTCCGGGTCGTTCCACACGAACAACATTCCGTCCTGCTGCAGCGTGGTCCACGCCCCGGTGCGCGCCAGCTTCGGCGTGCGCCGGCTGTAGGGCACTTGCTTGCACCGACCGTCCCCGCCCCAGCGCCAGTCGTGGAACGGACAGGCGATCTCGTCCCCCTTGACTTCGCCCTGCGAAAGATCACCGCCCATGTGCCGGCAGAAGGCGTCGAGGACGTTGATGGTGCCGTTCGCGCCGCGGAAGACGACGAGCTTTTGCCCGAAGGCGTTGACCGCGTGCGGCTTGCCATCGCCGAAATCCCGGATCAAGCCCAGGCAGTGCCAGCCGCGGGCGTACCGCGTCGGCACGGCCTGCGCTTCGATCTGCCGAATCTCGTCGACCTCGGACTGCGTCGTCATGGGGAAGATTAAACTCCCGTCCGCCCGTTCGCGGGGCCGCTTGTTCCCACTGATCAGGACGCCTCTTCCGCTGCCGGGCGGCGTCGGCATACGGTTTGCGCGTGAACCCCCAGAGCACGACGATTCCCGCCGGGCTTCCCGTGGCCGATACGACGGTCGACCTGCTGGTGATCGGGTCCGGGACCGGCATGGCCGCGGCATTGGCCGCCCGCGAACTCGGGCTGTCGGTGCTGATCGTGGAGAAGTCGTCGCACGTGGGTGGGTCGACAGCCCGGTCGGGCGGCGCGTTGTGGCTACCCGTCAGCCCCGTGCTGCGAGAAGCGGGCGCCGGGGACTCCCGCGAGCGCGCCGCCGCGTATTTGGACTCGGTGGTCGCGGGTTCGGCCCCACCGCAACGATCGGCGGAATTCCTGGCTCAGGTGCCGGCGACGGTCGACATGCTGCGCCGAACCACCCCGCTGCGGCTGTTTTGGGCCCGTGACTACTCCGACTACCACCCCGAGGAGCCGGGTGGCAGCGCGGCGGGCCGGACGTGCGAATGCCACCCCTTTGACACCTCGATCCTCGGCCGGTACCGCACCCGGTTGCGGCCCGGCGTGCTCGAGGCCGGCGTCTCGATACCGACCACGGGCGCCGACTACCGGTGGATGAACCTCGTGGCCCGGGTGCCGCGCAAGGGCATTCCGACGTTCGGCAAGCGGGTGGCGCAGGGCCTCGGCGGCAGGCTGATCGGTCGGCGCTACGCCGCGGGCGGCCAGGGTCTGATGGCCGGGCTGTTCGCGGGGGTGCTGCGCGCCGGTATCCCGGTGTGGACCGGCTGCCCGCTCGTGCGCCTGGACGGCGACGGCAAGCGCGTGACGGGCGCGGTCGTCGACCATGACGGGCGCGAGGTGACGATCACCGCCCGGCGCGGAGTGGTGCTGGCAACCGGCGGTTTCGACCACAGCATGGACATGAGGTGGAAGTTTCAGTCCGAGTCGCTGGGCGCCAATCTGAGCCTGGGTGCCCCATCCAACACGGGCGACGGCATTCGTGCGGGGCAGGAATGCGGCGCCGACATCGCGTTGATGGATCAGGCCTGGTGGTTTCCCGCCATCGCGCCCCTGCCGGGCAGGGCGCCGGCGGTGATGCTGGCCGAACGTTCCCTGCCGGGAAGTCTGATCGTCGACCAGAACGGCCGCCGCTTCGCGAACGAGTCCGCGGATTACATGTCGTTCGGCCAGCGATTGCTCGAGCTGGAGCAGTCGGGCAGCCCCGTGGACGCGATGTGGATCGTGTTCGACCAGCGGTACCGCAACAGCTATGTCTTTGGCGCCGAACTGTTCCCGCGCATGCGCATCCCGCAGGCCTGGTACGACGCGGGCATCGCGGTGCGGGCGGACAACCTCGGCGCGCTGGGCGCCCGGATGAACGTTCCGGCGCCCGACTTCCGCGAGACGATGACTCGCTTCAACGAAAACGCCGCTGCGGGTGAGGATCCCGACTTCGGCCGGGGGCGCAGCGCCTACGACCGCTACTACGGCGACCCCACGATCAAGCCGAACCCCAATCTGCGCCCGTTGCTCAGGGGCCCGTTCTACGCCGTGCAGATGGTGCTCAGCGACCTCGGCACATGCGGCGGACTGAAGGCCGACGAGCGCGCACGGGTGCTCCGCGAGGATGGCAGCGTGATCGCCGGCCTGTACGCGATCGGCAACACCGCCGCCAACGCGTTCGGCACGACGTACCCGGGCGCGGGGGCGACGATCGCGCAGGGCCTGGTGTACGGCTTGATCGCGGCCCGCGATGCGGCGGCCCGAGAGGCGACGGGCTAGCGGCGATCGCGAGGGCGGCGAGGCCGGGCGATGGGGGTACCTCCCGCTTGCGGGGGACGGGTCGCCGCCATCGCGGCGATCGCGAGGGCGGCGAGGCCGGGCGATGGGGGTACCTCCCGCTTGCGGGGGACGGGTCGCCGCCATCCGATCAGTCCGCTTTGCGTTTGGCCTCGACCTGCTTCTCGACTTCACGCCAGTAGCCGGGCATCGGGCGCGGCTGCCCGAAGCCCCCCTTGGCCGCCTTCTTCAGGATGGCGTCCGCCTCGTCGATGTCCTTCATCAGTTCGAGCGCGAATTCGCGCTCCGCCGCGTAGTACTTGGCCGCCCAGCGCAGCGCGATCACCGAATACGCCCACGCGGGTTGGGCCTCGGCGCCGTCGGCGTCCTCGACCGCTTTGCGGTGCCTGGCTTCGGCGTAGGCGACGTGTTCGGCCAGCAGCTCCTTGAGCCGGGCCGGGTTGCTCAGGTGACCGAACGTCACGCGCAGCAGGACGCTGTGCTTGAGCACCGGGGGGTCCACCGGGGCGTTGTTGGTCCAGTCGGTGACGGCGGCCATCCCGGCGGGGGTGATCTTGTAGAGCCGGCGACTGCGCGTGCCCTCGTCGTGCTCGACCCGTGAGGTGACCAGGCCCAGCCCCTCGAGCTTCTTCAGCTCGGTGTAGATCTGGCTGTACGACGGGCTCCAGTAGTACAGATCGACGCTCCAGTCGATCCACTTTTTCAGGTCGTAGCCGGAGACCTCCTCCTCGTAGGACATCATGCCCAGCAGCGCCCAACTCGTGGCGGCAAGCGCCGCCTTCGACTTGTTTTCGCCGGTAGGGTCCGGTTCGGAGTCCACGGCGCAAGGTTAACAACCCAAGACGAGGATCGGTTTGACGCGGACCGCTGGGCGGGATGCGGTGATGGCTAGCAGGAGCACTAAAAGATGAAGTTCGCCTTCCCCCTGCCGCACATGGTGCGCCTGCCCGCGATGACGCAGCCCTGGGAGGCCGCGGTCACGGGGCCCGACCAGACCCGGATGGTCAAATGCGCCGACCGCTGGGGTTACGACATGATCGCCGTCCCCGAGCATTTCGTCATCCCCGCCGAGCACGTCGGGCTGTCGGGGCCGCACTACCTGCACTCGACCGCGGCCCAGGCCTACATCGCCGGGGCGACCGAGCGGGTCGCCGTCAACTCGTGCGTCACCATCCTCCCGCTGCACCAGCCGATCGGCCTGGCCAAGGCTCTGGCCACCGCCGACTGGATGAGCGGGGGCCGGATGATGGTCACCTTCGGGGTGGGTTGGCTGGCAAGGGAATTCGAGCTTCTCGGGGTACCCTTCGGCGAACGGGGCCGCATCGCCGACGAGTACCTGGCGGCCATCATCGAACTGTGGACCAGCGATGCGCCGCGCTTCGACGGCCGCTACGTGTCGTTCGACGGCATCGCGTTCGAACCGAAACCGGTTCAGCGGCCCCACCTTCCGATCTGGATCGGCGGCGACGCGGACGCGGCGCTGCGCCGGGCGGCGCGGTTCGCGTCCGGCTGGTGGCCGTTCCTCACCCCGCCCGAGCGGATCGCCGAAAAGCTCGACTACATCAAGTCCCAGCCCTCCTACGACGGCCGGCCGTTCGAGGTGATGCACGGGCTGAGCACCAACCGGGTCGGCGAAGGACACGTCGCCCGCGACGACCCGAACGCCCGCCCCGGCATGAGCGCGCAGGCGATCGTCGACCGGTTGGGCTGGCTCGCCGAACAGGGGGTGACGATGAGCGCCGTACCGATTCCCGCCGTCGGCGGCGTCGACGAGTACCTCGACTACGCGCAGTGGGTGATCGAGGAGATCAAGCCCGCAGTGCCGTGACCCGTCATCGAATCGCCAAGCCGCGCCTGCGAACCCACAACACCGCGACGGCCGTACCGAGGACCCAGACGGCCACGGCGATGGCCAGGTGCACGAAGCTCTTGGTGTCGCGGCCGAACACCGGCCAGATCAACGCCGGCACCTTGGTCCAAAGCACCTGGTGCTCCACCCCGTTCATCGGGTCGGCGACGTAGTAGACCGCATAGGGCAGGGTCAGGGCGGCGATCCAGCCGCCGGTGCGGCGCCGATCGGCGCGCTGGCGCCAGCGCCGCGTCAGCGGCTCGACGCCCACCGGGTGCAGCGCGGAGATGAGGTTGCCCAGCCCCAACCAGGACACGATCGGCACCGCGACGGTGGGGATCGTGATCCCGAGCCGCCCCGGCGTTTCCAGGCACAGGGTCAACACCATGGCCGCCACCAGGGTGGGCAGCCCGACGATCGCAAGCAGGGCAAGGTTTTTGATCACCAGGATCCGCCAGAACGGCACGCCGTCGGACAGGCCGGCCAGGACGCGGTAGTGGTCGGCGCCGAACAGATTGGTGGTGGTGACGTCGGCCAGCACCCACGACGAGAAGTAGGTGCCGATCAGGATCACCCAGTCGGTGTGGTGGCGCCCGACGGTCAGCGGCTGCACCAGCAGCCATGCGGCGGCGAAGATCACGTTGGCGACCACGCCCATCAACCAGGTGCGCGGCGAGGTGAACGCCCACCGGATCTCGGCGAGCACCGCCGCCGCGCCGGGCTTTTCGAAGTCCTTGGCGGCCCGCCGGGCCGCTGCGGGGCGGGGCGCCGACGCGCGCACGGCGGCGCGCAACGCGGCACGCGCGCGCGGGTGCATCGGCCGGTGCGGATCGGCGATGTCTATGGTCACTCGGCAGGCCCGAACTTCATGCCAGGCAGGATAGCGACATGAACCGCAAGCGCGTCGTTATTGCCGGGCTCGGAGACGCTGGTGTCCTGGCCGCGATCCGGTTGTCGGGTCACGCCGACGTCGTCGGCATTTCCGTCAAGCCGGCGCTGGTCAGTGGTCAGGAACTCGGCGTTCGGCTCTCCCGCCCGCACGATTGGGCCCGCGATTACTGGATTCCGTTCGACAGGTTCCGCCGCCTGGACGGGGTGCGGACGGTTCAGGCGCAGCTGACCGGGCTCGACCTGTCGGGGCGCACCGTCCTGGGCACCCGCGCCGACGGCGCCGCCCTCGCCGAGGAGTACGACGCGCTGATCATCTCGACCGGGGTCAGCAACGGCTTCTGGCGCCGGCCGACGCTGCAGTCGGCCGCGGAGGTGGGCGCGGAGCTGCGGGCCGCCCATGACCGGCTGGCCGCCGCCGACTCGGTCATCGTGGTGGGCGGCGGCGCGGCGGCGGTGAGCAGCGCGCTCAACATGGCCACCACCTGGCCGGGCAAGCGGATCGACCTGTACTTCCCCGGGCACTCGGCACTTCAGGCCTACCACCCGCGGATCTGGGGACGGATCCAGGCACGGCTCGCCGGCCTCGGTGTCGGCATTCACCCAGGCCACCGCGCGGTGCTGCCCGACGGCTTCCCGGGCGACGAGATCACCGGCGAGCCGGTGCGCTGGAGCTCCGGCCAGCCCACGGCGGCCGCCGACGCGGTGCTCTGGGCGATCGGGCGGGTGCGGCCCAACACCGATTGGCTGCCGCCGGAACTGCTCGACGAGCGCGGCTTCGTCCGGGTCACGCCGGAGCTGCGGGTACCCGGACAGCGCGGCGTCTTCGCGGTGGGCGACGTCGCGGCGACCGACCCGCTGCGCAGCTCGGCCCGCAACCGCGGGGACGCGCTGGTGGCCCGCAACGTCCGCGCCGAGCTGACCGGCGGGAAGTTGGGAACCTACCGCGCGCCGACGCGGCGGTGGGGGTCGTTGGTGGGCATCCAGCCCGACGGGCTGGAGGTTTTCATGCCGACCGGCCACGCGTTCCGGTTCCCGTTGTGGTCGGTCGAACGGGTGGTGATGCCGTGGATCGTCCGGTGGGGCATGTATCGCGGTGTGCGGCAGAACAATCCGCTGGGGTGATTCAGCGGCTGTTGAGCAGCAACATCAGGCCGTAGTCCATGTGGATCTGCTGGTGGCAGTGCAGCAGCGACAGGCCGGGCTGGTCGGCGACGAAGTCGACGTCCATGCTCTGATAGCCGCCCAGCATCGCGACGTCCTTGCGCACACCGGCGGTGGGCGTGCCGGCGAATTCGGTGATTTCGAACGTGTGCCGGTGCAGGTGCATCGGGTGCAGGTCGTCGCTGGCATTGCGGAAGCGCAGCCGGTAGCGCTCGCCCCGGCGCACATCGAGCACGGGCTGGTTGGCGGCCATGGCGAAAGCCGTGCCGTTGATCGTCCAAGCGTTGAAACCGTCGTCGGCGGCGTTGCGCTTCTCGATCAGCAGCTCGATGGTGTGGTCGGGCGGCGGGACGGCCGCGGGGCGCGCGAATAGCCGGTAGTCCCACGCGAACGGCGGCGGCGCGGTCCAGACCGGGTCCTCGCCGCGCCCGGCGTATTCGACCACAACACCCATGCCGCGGCCCCGGTCATCGTCGGCCAGGTCGCCCAGCACCCACACCCCCGGATTCGTCATGCGCACCAACGCGGAGACGCGTTCCCCGGCGCCGAGCCACAGCACCGGCACGGGCGCGGGGTGGGGCACCGGGTTGCCGTCCAGCGCAATCACGTTGAAGGCGTGCCCGGGCAGCGCCAGGCTGCGGGTCTCGGTGGCGCTGCCGTTGAGCACGTGCAGCAACACCAGCTGACCGGTGCGCACCCGGATGGGATCGCCGTGGCCGAGCGCGCGGCCGTTGATGGCGAACGCCGCGTAGCCCACTTCGAAGCCGCGCGGGTCGCCCCGGGCCAGCGAGGCCGCCATCGACGATTCGCCCCGCGCCCGCAGATCCGGGTCCGGGGCGCCGGCCAGGAAATCGCTGGCCATGTCGCCGCCGCGGCTCAGCGAGGGCTCGAATTCCTTGAGCGTCAGGAAGATCTCCTGGTCGTAGCCGCCTCCGTTGTGGCGGGGCTCGATGTAGACCGGGCCGACCAGGCCGCTGTACTGGCCGCGCGACAGGTCGGCGCGCGGCACCACGTGGGTGTGGTAGAAGCGGAACCCCGCAGGCCCGGGGACGAAGGAGATCCGTCGCATGCCGTGCGCGGGGATGTAGGGTGTGCCCTCCTCGGCAGCGCCGTCGACGTCGACGCCCACCTGTTGACCGTGCCAATGCAGCTGCTCGGCGGAATCGGTGTCGTTGAAGACATCGACCACCGTCCGCCGGCCCTCGGTGAACCGCAGCAGCGGGCCGGGGAATTGGCCGTTGTAGGTCAGGGTCGACACGACGTGGCCGGGCGCCAATTCGACTGCGCCGGTGGCGATCCGCAACGTGTAGTCGGCCTTGTCGCCGGACCGTGCGCAGCCGGCCAAGGCCCCGGCGCTTCCGCCCGCGGCCAGCGCGGCCCATTTAAGGAACTCCCGCCGATCCGGCGACATCGTCATCGCCTCCGGGGACAAGCGTCCAGGACCGGTGACGGGAAGTCGATGCCGCGGTCCAATTCGCTTGCCAATCAGCGGGATTCGGGTATGTGGCGCCAACGGCGGGCTGCCGCCGTCGTAGCCGAGAATACCTCAAATCCCTTCTGCTAGGTTGGCGTCTGCGCGCGCGTGAGGAGAACGATTGTCCGACAGCGACACCGGCGAGCTCCGCCGAAGCCTGGGCCTGTTCGACGCGGTGACGATCGGGCTGGGCTCGATGATCGGCGCCGGGATCTTCGCCGCGCTCGGCCCGGCGGCGCGCGCCGCCGGCTCGGGGTTGTTGCTGGGACTGGCGGTCGCCGCGGTGGTGGCCTACTGCAACGCCACCTCGTCCGCGCGGCTGGCCGCCCGCTACCCCGCCTCCGGCGGCACCTACGTGTACGGCCGCGAGCGGCTGGGCGCCTTCTGCGGATACCTGGCGGGGTGGGGTTTCGTCGTCGGCAAGACCGCCTCGTGTGCCGCGATGGCCCTGACCATCGGTGCCTACGCGTGGCCGGCGCACGCGCACCCGGTGGCCGTCGCCGCCGTGGTCGCGCTCACCGGCGTGAACTACGCCGGCGTGCAGAAGTCGGCGTGGCTCACCCGTGTCATCGTCGCCCTCGTGCTGGCCGTGCTGGCCGCGGTGGTCGTCGCCGCGTTCGCCTCGGGGACGGCGGTCACCGACCACCTCCGCCCGTCGGGCGCCACCGTCGGCGGGGTCATCCAGGCCGCGGGGCTGTTGTTCTTCGCCTTTGCCGGCTACGCGCGCATCGCCACCCTGGGCGAGGAGGTGCGCGACCCGGCACGCACCATCCCGCGCGCGATACCTGTCGCGCTCGCCATCGCGCTGGCCGTCTACGCCCTGGTGGCGGTGGCCGCGCTCGCGGTGCTGGGGCCGCAGCGCCTCGGCCGGGCGACGGCGCCGCTGGTCGACACCGTGCGGGCGGCCGGCGCGGGCTGGCTCGTTCCCGTCGTGCAGGTGGGCGCGGCCGTCGCCGCGCTCGGCTCGCTGCTGGCGCTGATCCTGGGCGTCTCGCGCACCACGCTGGCGATGGCCCGTGACCGCCACCTGCCCCACGCGCTGACCGCCGTGCACCCGCGGTTCGGTGTCCCCCACCGCGCGGAGCTATTGATCGGCCTGGTGGTGGCGATCCTGGCCGCCACCGCCGACCTGCGCGACGCCATCGGGTTCTCCTCGTTCGCCGTGCTCATCTACTACGCCGTGGCCAACGCTTCCGCGTTCACCCTGGGACACGGTGAGGGCCGCCCGCACCGCGCGGTTCCGATCACCGGGTTGGTCGGCTGCGTGGTCCTCGCGTTCGCGATGCCGCTGTCGTCGGTGGTGTCCGGCCTGGCGGTGCTTGCCATTGGCGTCGCCGCCTACGCGATTCGGCGGGTCCGCGCGAAATAGGGGTGGCGCACTGATTCGATAAATGCTTATATAGAAGAATGTCGAAACAGCAGGCATGCTGCCCCACCCTGGGAACGGCGGCCATGGCCGAGTCCCACGCGTCGGAATTGGCAACGATGTTCAAGGCGCTGGGCGACCCGGTGCGCCTGAGGTTGTTGAGCCTGATCGCCAGCAGCCCCGGCGGCGAGGCCTGCGTCTGCGAGATCTCGGCGACCTTCGACCTGTCGCAGCCGACCATCTCCCATCACCTCAAACTGTTGCGCTCCGCCGGGCTGGTGGACTGCGAGCGGCGTGGCACCTGGGTGTACTACTGGGCGATTCCCGCTGCGCTACAACAACTTTCATCGGTGCTGCAGCCGTGACGGGCACACACACGTCGGCCCCCAGCGCGGCCGCGACCCGCCTGTCCACCATGGACCGCTTCCTGCCGGTCTGGATCGGCGCGGCGATGGCGGCCGGCCTGGCGCTCGGCCGGATCGTTCCGGGCCTGGGCTCGGCCCTGGGCGCCGTTGCCATTCAAGGTGTTTCGTTGCCGATCGCGATCGGACTGTTGGTGATGATGTACCCGGTACTGGCGAAGGTTCGCTACGACCGGCTCGACGAAGTCACCGGCGACCGCAAGCTGATGGTCACCTCCGTGTTGCTCAATTGGGTGGTCGGCCCGGCGGTGATGTTCGCGTTGGCCTGGGCGCTGCTGCCGGACCTGCCGGAGTACCGCGCGGGCCTGATCATCGTCGGCCTGGCCCGGTGCATCGCGATGGTCATCATCTGGAACGACCTGGCCTGCGGTGACCGCGAGGCCGCGGCGGTGCTGGTCGCCCTCAATTCGCTGTTCCAGGTGGTGATGTTCGCGGCGCTGGGCTGGTTCTACCTGTCGGTGCTGCCCGGGTGGTTGGGCCTGCCCCAAACCGGCATTCACGTCTCCCCGTGGCAGATCGCCAAGGCGGTGCTCGTCTTCCTCGGCGTTCCCCTGCTGGCCGGGTACTCGTCGCGCCGGCTCGGCGAACGGTTCCGGGGCCGCCACTGGTACGAGACGCGGTTCCTCCCCCGCGTCGGACCGTGGGCCCTCTACGGGCTGCTGTTCACCATCGTGATTCTCTTTGCGCTGCAAGGTCATCAGATCACCTCCCGCCCGTGGGACGTGGCCCGGATCGCGATCCCGCTGCTGGCCTACTTCGCGATCATGTGGGCCGGCGGGTACGCCCTGGGGCTCGCGCTGCGACTCGGCTACGCCCGCACCGCCACGCTCGCGTTCACCGCGGCCGGCAACAACTTCGAGCTGGCGATCGCGGTGGCCGTCGCGACGTACGGCGTCACGTCCGGGCAGGCCCTCGCCGGGGTCGTCGGCCCGCTGATCGAAGTGCCCGTTCTCGTGGGTCTGGTCTACGTTTCGCTCGCGCTGCGTTCCCGGGTGTTCGCCGATGGCCGATAAGCCGAGCGTCCTGTTCGTCTGCGTCCACAACGCCGGGCGCTCACAGATGGCGGCGGCCCTGCTGAGCCGGCTGGCCGACGGCCGCATCGAGGTCCGTTCCGCCGGAACGCAACCCGCCGACGAGGTAAACCCCGTCGCCGTCGCCGCCATGGCCGAGCTGGGCATCGACGTGACCGCGGCCCGCCCGAAGGTCCTCACCGGCGAAGACGTGCAAGCCAGCGACGTCGTGATCACCATGGGCTGCGGCGATACCTGCCCGTATTTGCCGGGAGTGTCCTACCGCGACTGGAAAGTGCCCGACCCCGCAGGCCAGCCGCTGGCCACCGTGCGCGCGATCCGCGACGACATCGCCCAGCGCGTCCAAGCGCTGATCGCCGAACTCCTGCCCACCGCAACGCCATAGCGCGCACCGAAGAAAGGACACCCCATGTCTCGCGTGCAATTAGCCCTCAACGTCGACGACCTCGACGAGGCGATCGCGTTTTACTCCAAGCTGTTCAACGCTGAACCGGCCAAGGTCAAACCCGGCTACGCCAATTTCGCGATCGCCGACCCCCCGCTCAAGCTGGTGCTCCTGGAGAATCCCGGCCACGGCGGCAGCCTCAACCACCTGGGCGTGGAGGTCGCCTCGAGTGACACCGTGCACGCCGAGATCGCCCGCCTCACCGAGGGCGGGCTGGTCACCGACGAGGAGCTCGACACCACCTGCTGCTACGCCAACCAGGACAAGGTGTGGGTCACCAGCCCCGGCGGCGAACGCTGGGAGGTCTACACCGTGCTCGCCGACTCCGAGACCTTCGGAGAAACCAGCGACGAACCCTGCTGCCAGTCCTAGGGGCACCGCGCGATTCCGGCGCGGGCCGAACGGGAAGACTGAGCGGATGGCCGAACCCGGAGAAGACGCCTTCGAAAAGCTGGTCGCCCTGCTCAACTATCCGATGTTCGTCGTGACCACGCGGGCCGGGGGCGTCGCGGCGGGCTGCCTGGTCGGATTCGCCAGCCAGACCAGCATCCACCCGCCCCGATTCCTGGTGGGGCTGTCGAAGAAGAACCACACCTTCCGGGTCGCCGGCGACGCGACCCACCTCGCGGTGCACGTCTTCGACCACGACCACCTGGACACCGTGGAGCTGTTCGGCACCCAGACCGGCGACACGACCGATAAGTTCGACCGCTGCTCGGGGCGGCTGAACAGCCTTTCGGGGAGCCGGCCGCTGCGGCTGATCACCGCGATCGGGGGCGGCACGGTTCGTTCCGAATCGGTGAGCCGCACCGGGCCGTAGTTCTCGGCGCGCGCGGTGCCGGCGCCCACCAGGACGACGTCGGCGAAGCCGCGCAGGATCCTCAGCAGCTGTTGGTCGGTGGGGCACGACAGCGGGCCGGCCCGGCCGGCGAACGCGGCGGCGCCGTCGGCGCTGAAGATCATGTTGGCCCGCACGCCCTGCGGCGGATCGGCGTAGAACGACGCGAGCTCGGTGATGCCGGCGACGGTGCCCACCCGGGGGATCACCGCTACGCCTCGTGGCCGGGTTCGAGGTGCCGGACGTCGCCGAAGGACACCCAGCTCTCCAGTTCGCGCGGCGGGCTGCCGTCGACGGGCGCGAGCAGATGCCCGACGTGGTCGCCCAGCGAGAAACGCTCGAGGATCTCGCCGACGAACCAGGCCGCCGCGTCGTCGAGGATGGGCAGCTGCGCCGGGCCGGTGTGCCACGAGCAGCGGTCGAACTTATCGGTCGTGTCGCCGGTCTGGGTGCCGAACAGCTCCACGGTGTCCAGGTGGTCGTGGT
>NZ_LZJX01000120.1:0-79847 GCF_001667595.1 Mycobacterium sp. E2989
CCGGGAAGTCGAGCACCACTTCGTCCGAGTTGTCGGCGCGCAAGGCGCGCACCAGGAGCGCGCAGGCGGCGGTGAGGACCGACGATCGGCGGATGCCCAACGCCTTGGACAACCGCTTGATGACATCGACGACCGACGAGTCCAATTGGACCGGCACCGAGGGGGCGTAGGGATCGCGCCCACTGGGGGCGTCGGTCAGCCGATAGTCCGATTCGCTGGCCGAAGGAAGATGCTCGGCCCAATACTCCTGATCGCCAACGTAATCCGCGGACGCCGCGTACTCCAACTCGCTGCTGACCAGGTCGCGCAACGAGCCGAAGAAGGCGGGAGAAATAGGCGACCCGGAGGCGAGGGCGGAGTAGACGGCCGCGATCCGGCGGCCGACCAAGGCGATGCCCAAGCCGTCCATCGTTATGTGATGGCAGCGGCTGAACCAGTAGTACTCGGCGGGCCCGGTCTTGAACAGGTGGAAGGTGATCATCGGGCCGGCGAGCGACATCGGCGTTCGCTGGATGGACGAGGCCATGTCACGGGCGTCGCGCTCGGGATCCGGGGAACCGGTCAGGTCGTAGAAGTCCAGATCAACATCCGGGTTTTCGATCGCCCTCTGGAAGACCTCGCCGTCTACCTCGAAGAAGGAGGCCCGCAGGCTTTCGGCCTCCCCCACCACGTGGCGCATCGCCTGCTCGAGCAGGGTCCGGTCGATCGCGCCCTCGATCCGCACCAGCACGCCGAGCTGCCACGCGACATCGAAGTGACCCGTCTGCTGCGCCAGCCAGATGTCCAGCTGCGCCCGCGTCAGCGGAAGTGCGCGGTCACCGAGTTCCACTAATTTCCCCCCAAAGCCTTACCCGGTCCTTCATACCTAGGCGGTCTATACATCACAAACTAGGAGAGGGCAGCGCCTTGCGCTTGCTCTTAGGACGAATATCGAGCCAGTTCTGTTCGATGTAGGCGAGACACGCCGAGCGGGCCACGGCGCCGGGGCCCACCCGGCAGGATATTGGCTGATGCTGGGTGGAGGCTGTGCCGCTCGTCATTATTGACCGACGCGAAAAATTGGCCGCGGTGCTCGTCGAAAGCCGCACCGGACAACCTCCTACACCGAAGATGCGAATGGCGCGCGGCACGAAACAGCATGCAGCGCATCAAGATTGGCCGTTAGTTTCGACCAGAATGTCGACCCGCGGAGATCTCCGTCGTGATGTGATCATCGCGCTCCACGGCTCGCCGGGTACCCCGCGGTATCGAGCGCCAAACCTGTGAATTTCGTTCGCACGTAAGAGATTCGCGGTGTTCGCTGCGTTGCACTCGCGTGCCGTGCCGCAGCAAACCAAACGTTTGTCCGGCCCGGGCGCCGACGGGCGGCAGCGAAGGGGTTCAGAATCGCCGATCGGGCCGGTGGTCGTTTGCCGACACGGCGATGGGATCCGTTGCTGGAGTCTCGGCGCGGGATTTGCGGCTGCGTCCTTTCCCACGATGCGCGGCCGAAATCCCGTTGCCGCAGCGGGATCGGCTCGGTGGCTGAGCCGGGCCCGGCGGGCGTTGCTGCCGCAGCGACCGGGGTCGGGCGACGGACGAAAGCCACCCTGCGCCTTGGGCCCCGACGGACCCGTGGATCCCGGCGCCGGCTACGTCGTCCCCTGCGCATGGCCACGCGTTGTTGTGACCTTCTTCACGACCTACGAGCGGCGCCGTTCACACCGGGGTTGGCGAAGAGTTTACGGGTGCGAGAAGTGTTGCCTCGAAGCGGGATTCGCCGGCGCCGCCGAACCCGGCCAACCAGACGCCTGTTTAGGCCGCGCGGGGCGCGGGTAAAGCTGCGGCAATGTGGGGGTCGGTGCTGGGCTTAGGAGTTCTGGCGGCGCTGAATCCGGTGCGTCTCGGTCTGGCTCTCCTGATGATCTCCCGACCGCGGCCGGGTCCGAACCTGCTCGCCTACTGGGTCGGCGGCCTCACGGTGTGCCTGCCCGAGCTTCTCGCGCCGCTGATCCTGCTCAACTTCACGTCGATCCTGGGCTCGTCCGGACACGGCGCAGCCAAGGCCACGAGCTCCACCCTTCCGCACATCCAGATCGGCCTCGGCGTGCTCGGGCTCGCGATCGCCGCGCTGATGGCCGTGCGGTACTCGACGCGTCAGCGTGCGGAGGCGCGGACGTCGGGTGACGACGCCTCGAACACGCCGCCAGCAATGCCGCGATTCCTGAGCCGGGCAGGGGACGTCTCGGCCGAGGACGGTTCGGGGATCCGGCGCCTGCTGCACCGGGCCCACCGCGCCTGGGACAAGGGATCGCTGTGGATCGCGTGGGTGATCGGGCTGGCGTCGGTGCCGGTCGACGGGGTGCTGTTCATCCTCGCGATCATCG
Source organism: Mycobacterium sp. E2989 (assembly GCF_001667595.1). Taxonomy (NCBI): domain Bacteria; kingdom Bacillati; phylum Actinomycetota; class Actinomycetes; order Mycobacteriales; family Mycobacteriaceae; genus Mycobacterium; species Mycobacterium sp. E2989. The sequence continues at coordinate 2,367 of NZ_LZJX01000120.1, forward strand.
TGGCGTCCAGGGCCGCGATCGCGACGCAGGTCAGCGCCTCCATAGCGTTCGTGCTGCTGATGTATTCCGTCGTCGAGGTGATCCTGGTGGGGTACCTGGCCGCGCCGGTGCGAACCCAGGCCCTGCTGCGGCAACTGCACGACTGGGTGCGCGCTTATCACCGGCGGATCCTGGTCACCGTCTTCACGGTGGTCGGGGTCTCGCAGCTGGCCCAGGGCATGCACATTCTTTGAGCATTCGGCAATCGCCTGCCGCTCGTGAACGCGGGACGATACAAATGCATCTGCGTCTTGCCGGCCGCGTTGGGAGCGCTCGTGATCACTTTGGACCGCTTGGTCAACGTGCTGGGTGGTTACGGGGTCCGCTTGGTCTGGTCTTCGGCGCCCAGGTCGACCGAGCTGCGCAGCGTGGCCATTCACGAGGGCGATCGGGTGGTCGTCGGTGACGTTCTGCTGGCGATCGGCGCCGACTCGCTCGGCGACGGCATCCGCTGGGCGGCGTCGGCTCACGCGGTCGTGCTGCTGACGCGCGATCACGCCGAGCCGATGACGTTCGACGCGGACGCCGGGGTCGGCGCGGTGATGCTGGTCGACGAGACACTGTCGTGGAGCGAGATCGCCGGGGTCATCTACGGGCTGGTGCTCGAGGGCCGTGAGACGGCGGCCGGTCGTGGCCCGACGGACCTGTTCGCGCTGGCCGACAGCCTGGCGGACGCGATCGGCAGCGCCGTCGTCATCCAAGATCGGCTGCTGCGTGTGCTCGCGTATTCACGGCTGCAGCAACACGCCGACCCGGCGCGGGTCGAGACCATCCTGGACCGGCAGACTCCGGACCGGCTGCGCGCATTCTTCGAAGCCGGTGGCGTCTTCGCGCATCTGGCGAGCTCGGACGAGCCGCTCTTCGTCGAGGGCGATGCGGAACACGGCGTGACCGGGCGGATGGTCGTGGCGGTGCGCTCCGGCCGAGAACTGATGGGTTCGGTGTGGGTGGGGTGTTCGGAGCCGCTGGACGAGTCGGCGCGCGGCGCCTTGGCCGAGGGAGCCCACACCGTCGCCCTGCACCTGCTGCGGTCCCAGGCCAGCGCCGACCTCGAACGTCAGGTGGAATCCGAGCTGGTGATCCGGCTACTGGACGGCAGCGCCGATTCCGCCACGGCCGCAAGCAAGCTCGGCCTGCCGCAGAGCGGCTTGCGAGTGATCGCGCTGCAGGCCTCGGTCGGCGCCGAACGCGACGCCGCCCTGCTGTTGGCGTTCGAGCGTGCCACCACGGGTTTCGGCTGGTCGCGGCCGGGTCGGAGCGCCTTGGCGGGCAACACCATCTACACGGCGCTTCCCGGCGAGGACGCCGCGACGGCGCGGCGTTGGGTGACCGGTCTGAAGGCGGCGCTGCCCGAGCAGGTGAGCGTGTTGGCCGGCATCAGCGGCACTGCCGAGGTGGCCGATCTGACCGCCGCCCGCCAGGAGGCCGACGAATGCCTGGCGTTGCATGAGGCGTCGCCAGGCTCCGCCCCTCCCGCCTACGACGAGTCGTGGGACGACATCCTGCTGCAGCGGTTGCGCACCGCGGCGCGGGCCGGCCGGTCCCCGACCCGTGGACCGGTGGTCGAGCTGGGCCGCCACGACAGCGCCCACGGAACCGACTATCTCGCCACGCTCCGGGCGTGGCTGGAGGCCCAGGGCGACCCGGCCGAAGCCGGTGCGCGGCTCGGCGTACACGAGAACACCGTGCGCTACCGGTTGCGCAAGATGGCCGAAATCACCAACCTCCCCTTGGATGACGCCCGGAAGCGGCTGGCCATGATGATCGAACTCGCGGCCACCGACATCGGCTGAACGCTGTCGAGATCCGACAATGCGCCACGGCGCCATTGTCGGGCTTCGGCAAGCTTTGCGGCACGCACCCACGCGACGATTGAGGTGGCCAGATCATGGCCGGTGCCGATCCCTCGATAGGACATCCGATGACCCGCCCGACCCACGACCGCACCGCGCTGGAGACATTCACCCTGCCGCTGCCGCGACGGCTGGTGGCGCGGCTGTTCAGCCGGAACCCGCTGATCCGGGCAAGCGACCGGCTGGAGGCGCTGCTCTTGGTGCTGGCCGTCGCGGTGTCACTGCTTACCGTGCCGATCGCCGCTGCCGTCGGCACCGCGATTCATGAGTCGCGAAGCCGCGTCTACGCCGAGCAGGTCCAGACTCGCCGCCCGGTGATCGCGACGGTCGTCGGGGATAGCCATCCCCGTACCAACCTGGACAGCCCGACGGTCACGGTGCCCGCCCAATGGGATTTCGCCGGCGCCCCACGCACCGGTGACGTCGCCGCACCGCTCGGGGCCAGGGTCGGCGATGAGTTCGAGCTCTGGGTCGACGGCCGGGGTTCGCCGGTGAGCCGACCGATGATGTCTCCCCGCGCCGAGGCGGTCACGATCACCCTGGCGATCTGGGGTGCCGTCAGCCTGTCGGCGGCCGCTGCGTTCGGCGCCGCCCGCCACGCCCTCGATCGAGCCCGGCACGCCAAATGGCAACACGACTTCAACGGCCTCGTCGGGCAACCGTGAATTAGCGGCCGCTCGGGCACCGGCGAAGTGGCGTTGTCGGCTCGGCACAATCACCAACCTTTCCCTTGTCCTGTTCGGGCAAGCGGCCCGACGCTGGAGTAGGCACTATGGGAATTGGTAGTCCGGGAACCCGATGAATTTCCCTGGCGGACAACGTATCCCAAGAGGACTTGCCCCTCAACAGGGCTCCGCGTCGTCAGGGACGGCAGCCACCCGTCGGCCCGCCCCTGACGACACCCCTACTTAGGAAAGGAAATAACGCGATGACCACCTTCGCACCCGTGTACATAACACCACAGCACCGGCGACGCCTGCAGGACGAACTGGGCGCGCTGCGCTCGCTGCGCAGCATCGAAGTTCCCGACGACGCCATGGATTACGGCGCCAGCCGCGGCGCCCGCCCGGCGGCTCGGCAACGACGCATCCGCGAGATCGAGGATCTGCTCAAGTCGGCGGCCGTCCGCGACGACCCCGCGGCCGAGAGGATCGCGGGGCCGGGCATGGTGTTGACCATCCGCGACGACGCCAGCGGTGAAACGGAAACCCTGCTGCTCGGCAGGCGGGGCGCCGAAGACGCCGACATCAAGGTCTACTCGATGGCATCGCCCCTGGGCCGCTGCATCGCCGGTGCCCGCCCCGGCGAACAACGCATCTATGCGATCCCCCACGACGCCGGCCGGCTCGTGACGCTGCTCAAGGCCGTGCCCTACCGGCCACCGTCGCCAAACACATTGGGCCGCAATGGTTCTCGTCGAACACCGACAGCCACCGCCGCCTGAGGAAAGGAACCCGGACATGACCAGTGTGCAACCCACCTGGCTTTCACCGCAGGCCTACGGACGGCTGCGGCGCGAGCTGGCCACCCTGCGGGAGTTGTGCGACGGCAACGCGGCCGGCGATGCCGCCGACGACAACTTCGTCGCCGTCCAGCGCGCGCGGCGACTGCGAATGCAGCGGATTCAGGACCTGTTGGTCAATGCCGTCGTCGGCGAGGACCCGCCCGACGACGGGGTCGCCGAACCCGGCATGGTGTTGACCGTCCGCTACGACGACACCGGCGACACCGAGACCTTCCTCCTGGGCGCGCGCGGCGCCGAGCACAGCGATCTGGAGGTGTATTCGATCAGTTCCCCGCTGGGTTCGGCCATCGCCGGCGCGCGTCCGGGTGAGCGCCGCACCTACCCGCTGCCCAGTGGCGCGGCCTTCGCGGTCACCCTGCTGAGCGCGGTGCCGTACGGCGTCTACCTGGCGCGCACCAACTGACGCCATGCTGTTCGCGCTCATCGACCCGGTGGCGGTGATGTTCCTTCTTCTGGCGATCGTTCTTCTCATCACGGCGGTCGCCTACGGGCGGATGTGATCGTTGTACGCCGTAGCCAAAAGCCGCGGCCGCCGCCCGACCTTGCGCAGCCCATAGGCTGGTGTTGAAGAACACCTGCTTCTGCGAGAGGACGAGACATGCCTGCACCGTCAGCCGAGGTCTTCAACCGCCTGCGCGACCTCGCCGCGATCAAAGACGTCAGCGCACGTCAGACCAAGACCATCGACGAGGTCTTCACCGGCAAGCCACTGACCACGATCCCCATCGGCACGGCCGAGGACGTCGAAGCCGCCTTCGCCGAGGCGCGCGCGGCCCAGGTCGACTGGGCGAACCGCCCGGTCGCCGAGCGCGTCGAGGTCATCGCCCGCTATCGGGACCTGGTCGTCGAAAACCGCGACTTCCTGATGGATCTGCTGCAGGCCGAGGCCGGCAAGGCCCGCTGGGCGGCGCAGGAGGAGATCGTCGACCTGATGGCGAACGCGAACTACTACGTGCGCGTCGCCGAGGACCTGCTCAAGCCGCGGACCGTGCAGTCGCTGTTGCCCGGGATCGGCAAGACGACCGTGGGATACCAGCCCAAGGGCGTGGTCGGGGTGATCTCGCCGTGGAACTACCCCATGACGCTGACGGCGTCCGACTCGGTGCCGGCGTTGCTGGCCGGGAATGCGGTGGTGCTCAAGCCGGACAGCCAGACCCCGTATTGCGCGCTGGCGTGCGCCGAGTTGTTGTACCGGGCCGGCCTGCCGCGCGCCCTCTACGCGATCGTGCCCGGGCCGGGATCGATCGTCGGCACCGCGATCATCGACAACTGCGACTACCTGATGTTCACCGGCTCGACCGCCACCGGGCGGCAGCTCGCCGAGCACTGTGGCCGCCGGCTGATCGGCTTTTCGGCCGAGCTCGGCGGCAAGAACGCGATGATCGTCACGCGCGGGGCCAACCTCGACAAGGCCGCCAAGGCGGCCACCCGCGCGTGCTTCTCGAACGCCGGCCAGCTGTGCATCTCCATCGAGCGGATCTACGTCGAGAAGGACATCGCCGACGAGTTCACCCGCAAGTTCGGCGACGCCGTGCGAAACATGAAGCTGGGCACCGGATATGACTTCTCGGTCGACATGGGCAGCCTGATCTCCGCGGGCCAGCTGGACACGGTGACCGACCACGTGGACGACGCGAAAGCCAAGGGCGCCAAGGTGCTTGCCGGCGGCAAGGCGCGGCCCGACATCGGGCCGCTGTTCTACGAGCCGACGGTGCTGGCCGACGTCACGCCGGAGATGGAATGCGCCGCGAACGAGACGTTCGGCCCGCTGGTCTCCATCTACCCCGTCGCCGACGTGGACGAGGCCGTCGAGAAGGCCAACGACACCGAGTACGGGCTGAACGCCAGCGTGTGGGCCGGTTCGTCGGCGGAGGGCGAGCAGATCGCCGCCCGGCTGCGTTCGGGGACGGTGAACGTCAACGAGGGGTACGCGTTTGCCTGGGGCAGCCTGAGCGCACCCATGGGCGGGATGGGCCAGTCCGGCGTCGGTCGACGGCACGGTCCCGAGGGGCTGCTCAAGTACACCGAATCGCAGACGATCGCGACTGCCCGCGTGTTCAATCTCGATCCGCCCCTTGGCATTCCGACGACCCTGTGGCAGAAGTCGCTGCTGCCGATCGTGCGGACGGTGATGAAGCTTCCCGGCAGGAACTGACTTTCGCCTTTTGTAAACGCAAATCCGCGTTACGCTCCTCGATGTAGCGTCACATCGCACGTCAGGAGACCGCTATGAAGGCCGACGAGAAGCAATACGAACAAGACGCACGTCGGCTACGCGAGTACGCCACCTTCGCCAACTTCTCGGACGCCGATCTGCTGCGTCTCGCCCGGGCGGCTCATCGCACCGCGACGTCAGCGCCGTTGCCGCTGATCCATGAGCAGACGCCGTCGGACTCCGCCTACATCCTGCTCAGCGGCGAGGTGGGCGTGTACGCCGGGCGGGACCGCATCGCCGTGCTGGGACCGGGCGAGGTGATCGGCGAATCGGCGCTGCACCGCGGGCGGCTGCGGTCGGCGACCGTGACGACGACCGGACCGGCCGAGCTGTTGCGCATCGAACGCGACGATCTCGACAGGCTGCTTCGCGAATTGCCGGCGCTCCGCGAAATCATCGACGCGTCCGTCGCGCGGCACGTGCCGGTGGACCTGCCGCCGAAGCCGAAACCGCCGCGCACCAAGCTGGGTGCCTCGGTGCGCACCGAACTGGTCGAGCGGTTCGAGCAGGCGGCCGACAGCGCCGGTCTGGACGTCGCGACCGCGCTCGAAGACGCGATCACCCAGTGGCTGGAGCGGAACGACAAAACGTAGCCGTTCATTGCACTTGCCCTACTACGGCGCGTAGTATTCGACCCATCCCGCCGTGCACAAGGGGGTGCCACGTGAGGTGGAGTTTCGCCCAGATCGGGCTGCTGATCATCTGCGCTTTTCATGTCGTCCAGGCGGTGATCGGCCTCGTCATCAATCCCAGCTTCGCGACCGGGCCCACCGCGCCGACCGTCCAGCTGCTCGGCATGGACTACAACGGCTGGCACGCCGTCGCGGGCCTCGCCCTCTTCGCTCCGGGCCTGGTGTTCGCGACGCGCAAGTCGTGGGCGGTGCTGTACCTGCTGCTGGCCGCGATAGCCGGTGCGCTGCCCGGCATTTGGGCCTTCTTCTCGCATCAGGTCGCCGTCGTCTTCACCTTCCCCAACAACGTCACCGACGCGGTGGTGCACCTGGTGACCGCCGGGGTGATGCTCGCGGTGGCCGCGGTGCAGATTCGGCTGGACGGCGGGCTTCGAAACTCGCTCGCCGATCTGCGGAGGCGCCCTAGCTCGACCGTCCGGTGAACAGCGCGTTCAGCTCGTCGAATCCGGTGGCACCCGCCAGTCCCGCGAAGGAACCGTCCTCGATCAGCTTTCGCGCGGCCGCCAGGAACGCGCCCCAGGCGACGCGACTCAAGGCCGAGCCGACGCTGATCCGCCGCACCCCGAGGTGCGCCAGATCGGTCACCGTCAACCCCGTGTCGGACGACATCAGGACGTTGACGGGGTAGGGCCGTACGGCGTCGACGAGGGTCGCGATGTCCTCTTTGGTACGAATCCCCGGCGCGAAGAGCACCTCGGCCCCCGCCTCGGCATAAGCCCGCAGGCGCCGGATGGCTTCGGCGAGCGGATCGGGGTGGCCGTAGAGGAAGCATTCCGCGCGGCCGGTCAGCACGGCGTCGGCCCCGGAGTCGTCGATCGCCGCACGCGCGGCGCGGACGCGATCGGTGGCCTCGGCCAGTTCGAAGAGCGGCTTGTCGGCGGCGCCCGTGCCGTCTTCGATGGAGAGCCCCGCTACGCCGGTGGCCACGCAGCGCGCGACGTTGTGGGCGAGCTCGTCGGTTTCTGCGGCGTACCCGGCCTGGAAGTCGGCGTTGACGGGGACGCTGACCGCGGCCACGATTTCGGCGATGTTGTCCAGGGCGGCGTCGACGGAAAGCGCGGTCGGCGTGTCCGGCAGACCGCGGGCGAAGCACAGGCCGGCGCTGGTCGTGGCCAGCGCCGGGAAGCCGAGGTTGGCGAGGGCGATTGCGGAACCGGCGTCCCACGGGTTCGGGATGAGAAAACACCCCTCTTGATGAAGCCGGCGAAACTGCTCTGCAGCGTGCGAATCCACCACCCGATTATGCTCGCGCCGATCAGAGGCGGTCGCCAGATCGGCATGGTGGCGAAACGCCTTGTGCTGTTTAGGGTTAACTGGCCGCGCCAGAGAACCCGACGGCCGTCGTCGGCGCACCCGGTCCCGCGCCGGAACCAAGACGACTGGCCGCGAAGGCCACGCCCTGGTCGATCATCGCCGCGTTGGTCGAGTACGTGTCGTGCGCGACGAAGTTCATCCCGTCGGAGCAGATGGGGTCCCCAGGCGCGCATACCTGGATGGTCTTGGCCTGGTAGAGCGGGCCGATGACGACCGGCGGCTCGCCGAAGAAGTTCATCGCCTTGTCGCTTGGCGTTGCGAAGAGCACGACCGACGAGATGTGGTTGGCCACCTCGGGCTCCAGCGGTTTGGGCACGCTCGCCGGATCGATCCCGGCCGGCACGGCCGGCGAGGTGACGAAGCCCATGACGGCAGCGCCCTGGGAGTAGCCGCCGAGCACCATCTTGCTGTTGGGGCAGTCGTGGGCGAACGAAACGACGTGCGCGCCCGCGTCTCTGACGCCCGCCTCGCCCGCGCTCGTCCAGTCGTGGGTGGCGGGGTAGTTGACCGGATACACGTCGAACGAACCTGCGCCGACGCGTGGGCGCAGCGAGTCGACGAATGCCTGTCCGGTCGGACCGAGGCCCGGCGGGTCATCGGTGCCGCGGGCGAACACCACTTGGACGTCCGGACACGCATCGGCCGAGGCCAGCGGGAGCGCGGAAGCGAGGACCGAAGCGCTGGCGCCCGACACCGCGGTCACCGCGGAAGCAAGGAAACGGGAGAGCTGACGCGCAATCATGGCGCTGTGTGCCCAGTGATCGGCACTTCTAAACCACGAATTTGTTGTGGCTTGACCGCCACGGAACGGCACCGTGCTCACCCGCCGGATTAGCGCTGGCGGACGATGGCAAACCCAGGGTTATGGCATTCGCACGACCCATCATCACGGCGGATCGAGCCGCAACGCGCATCCGCGTCGCGAAGCTCCGCAGATACGTCGAGAAGAACCTGCTCACGGAAACGGATTTTGTGTGCTCGCACCAGGCCGACTGCCGCGATTCGTGTCGGCCCGGCGATAGTTTCCGCGAGGGAACCATGAGCCACGTCGGGCGACACTTCGACCTCCGCGCCGACGGCAAGCCCCTTCGGATCGTCGTCGTCGGCCAGGAGTCAGGATTTCCTAAGGGCGCCCCCGCGCTGCAGTCCCATGTCACGCTCGACGCTCGATACCAACAAGTCCACGACGTGACTGGACTGGAAAAGCGGTACTACACGACGAATACGCATAAGGGCCGGAACCCCCACATGCGGGGAACGACGACGGCTCTACGCATCCTGATGGGAACCGATGCGGGCACGGACCGGGAAGGAGAGTTCGTTAAACCCGTTAACGACAAGCCGTTTCACATCTTCGATGGTTTTGCCCTCGTGAACCGCCTGTTGTGTTCGGCAGCACCACCCGGCAGCAGCAATGGCCGCCCGACCGGAACGATGTTTCGGAACTGCGGTGGGCATTTCAGCGCCACGATGAAAATCCTCGAACCCACCATCGTGATCATTCAAGGAAGGGCCGTTGCCAAATGGGTCAAACCCCTCCTCGTCGGCGGGCGCACGTACGACGACCATCACCACGAGGCATTCCTCGGTAAGCACCGCATGATCGTCTGCACCTTCACCCACCCGTCCGCCCACGGGGCGCATCGGTGGGGCGATCAACCAACCGCGCCTTACATAGCGGACGTCGTTCGGCCGACGTTGCGGAAGGCATTGATCCAGTCGTAGCGCAGGTCTTTCAGATCGTGCCGCAGCGGGTAGTCCGTCGGTCGACGAAGGAGGTTGCGATGGGCAAGCATTCGCAGAACGACGACGACGAGCCGAAGGGCGGCCGGCCGGGTCCCGCGGATCACGGGCGCGAGGGCGGCATGGCAACGCGTGAGAACGCGCCGGAACTCACCGAGCCGGACAACGAGGACTGACGAGATCGGCCCCGGGCGGGTGGCCGGAATGTCACCGCCACGACGAAAATGGGTGGATGCCATCTGAACGGGTGCCGCCGCCCCCGCCGAAGTCGGCGCCGGGCTGGTACCCCGACCCCGCCGGCGTGGGCCACGGGCTGCAGCGGTATTTCGACGGCACCGACTGGACCACCGAGTGGGCGTTCGCCACCGAGCCGCCGAAAAAGGGCGTCCCGGGAAAGGCGGCGCTGGCCCTGGCGACGTTGGGGGCGCTGGTGCTTCTCGTCCTCGTCGGCAGAAGTTGGGTTTTCGACGCGAAGAGCGACTCGGCCCCGCCGAGTTCGGCCGCCGCGAGCCCACCGTCATCGACCGAGGCCGCACCGTCGACTCCGGCAGGCCCGAAGAAGCCGGACGGGGTCACCTTTACCACCGCGCCCGGCCCCAACGGCGACGTGGTCGACGCCCGATTCGCGATTCGCGACAACTACAGCGAACAGATGATCAAGGACGGTGCCCGGATGGACACCATCGACATCCTCAGGTACGCACGAACGACTTATCCCGACGCGTCCGCGGTGAACGTGCAGGGCACCTTTCCGATGACCGATCCCTACGGCAACACGTCGACGCAGGTCGCCATCGACCTCACGTATTCGCGGGCGACGCTGAACAAGATCAACTTCGACGGCATCACCAAGGCCAGCATTTGGGAGATTCGTGATTCCGGCACGATCCTGGCGGCCTTTCAGCCTTGAGCAATAATCGGCACGTGTCCGCCGAACCCCGTCAGCCACCGCCGGCCGCGCCGAAGCAGCCGCGCGTGACGCCCGAGGATTTGGAGCGGTTCGGCGACGAGGAGCAGATGCGCGCGGCGTCGGACGAGGGACGGCTGCGCGACGAGCGACCGCCGCATCACGGCTAGCTTTCCAGGCGGTCGATGTGGGCTAGGAAGTGCGTCAGCACCGCTTCGGGCGCCTCGAGTTGCGGCCAGTGTCCGATGTCGTCGGCGAGCATCACCACATTCGGTTCGGGAATCACCTCGGCGTAGCGGCGTGCCATGTGGGCACCGGAGTTGGGGTCGATGGGCCCGTCGATCAGGCGCATCGGCACCGCGGTCTGCCGCATGGCGCGCACCCACCGGTTGCGATACGTGAGGCGATCGTTGATGAAGCGGCCGACCTTGTGCAGCACGCGGCGGCCGTCGTTGTAGTCCAGGATCTGGTTGAACACCGCCATCATGCGCGGGGTCGGCTTGGTGTTGGGGCCGAACATCTCGCGCAGCGTCGGTTCGAGCAACCGTTTGGACACCGGGCTGTTTTGCAGAGGGCTCAGGAGGTCGCCCAGCGGGGTGCCCGACATCAACTTCTGCGCCGCCCGGGGTGTGTACGACTCGATGAACATGCCGCCATTGAGCCAGGTGATCGAGTCGATGCGCCATTCGCCATAGCTTTGCTGCCTGAACTCGTGACGGGCCAACAGTTCTTGGCCCACCGAGTCGCCGATGTCGTGAGCCAGGATGTGCGCGTTGCGGATGTTGAGGTGCTGCAGGAGCGCCTCGTGCATGTCGGCGTGGTCGATGACCGAGTACTGGTAGGTCACCGGTTTGGCGGAGAAGCCCATCCCGATCATGTCCGGCGCGATGACCGTGAACCGTTGCGTCAGTTTTGGCCAGATCGGCGCCCAATCAAAGGAATTGAACGGGTAACCGTGGATCAGCAGCAGCGGAGGCCCGCTGCCCTCGACGCGGTAGAACATGTCGAAGCCGAGGTAGTCGAAGTACTCGCCGGAGTCCAGCCAGCGTTTCAGTTCAGCGTCCATGACGGTAATCATGCTTCTTCCCGCCGGAACGTGTCGGGGTGGCCGCGTCTCACAGGCGGCGTGTCGGAACTGTGAAGATTTGCTACGCGCGTGTCAAGGCTTTGTTAAGTACGCAACCTGATCGGCGTCGACCCATCACCGTTAGCAGTACGGCACCCCTTCTGCCGGAACACGATGTGAAAGGAGGCGTGTGTTCAAGCCTGTTGCGTCCGCGGTGATCCTTGCTGTTTGTGCCGTCGGACTCGCCGCGCCGGCACAAGCCCAGGCCGGCGGCTTCATCGTGATCGCGGGGTCGGACTCCACCCACTCCGTCGACGTCACCGTCGGCGGCAACCACGCCAGCCTCGCCGACGTCGAGGCGTACGCGATCAGTCATTGCGCCGAGAAGCACGGCGCGACCGATTGCCACGTCCTTGCCGAGGGCCGGGGTGGCTGTGTGGCCCTCTCGGACAACGGTCATGGCTTGGTCGGGGGCTGGGGTCCCACCCGCAATGCCGCCGGTGCCGCGGCGGCGGCCAAGGTGGTGTCCGGGCCGGCAAACGTGGACGGCACTCGCTGCGTCGTCGACCCGGACCTGATCTCCACGGGGAACTTCTCGTTCGTGGCCACGCAATAGCCGCGCGACGCCCGGGTCAGGCGGTGCGGCGATGCGTGTCGGTCGACCAGAGATGACCGCAATCCGAGCACTGCAGGTGCACCAGCGTGCCGCGGTTGCTCAACAGGTACTGCCAGTGCGTGTCGCAGTTTCGGGTGCTGCGGCAATCCCCACACTTGGCGCGGTGATTACATTGCGGGCAGGGCAGCCAGGCGCGGCGGCTACGGTCGGCGGTCGGATCAATCGGTAACACGATCAACCGTCCGTTCAGGCAGGACGCCGGCGCGGACCAGGTCGTCGTAGATCCGCTGCTGCTCGGTGTCCAAATTCGAATACAGCATGTCGTAGGCCTGCTGTTCGTCGGCGAGCACGGCGACGGGGTCCCAGTCGTCACCGATCGCATCGAGCACCGCGCTGCGCCGACGCGCCTCGTCGAGCGTCAGGTCATAGGCAAATTCCAGGTTGGCCATCGCGCCCCCCACCATTAGTCATACAAACGAATGGTTAGGATGCCCTAATTGGCGCTGGTCAAGCTATGGCGTGCGTCACTTTTGGTGGCTGGAGTTCGTCACACTGCGGCGGAGCAGCCGGCTTTGCCTGTTCCGGAGCACGCCAACGTCCTAACGCCGCGCGCACGGACTCCAGACCAGAGAAAACGATTCAGCCCTCGTCGAGTAGCGGCGGTGGCCAAGTTCTCGGGACTATGCAACCAGGCATTTCCTCAGGGAAATGGTCCCAGTCGACCGAGACCTTCCAAGCCCGAGGGCGGGAAAATAACGTGGCTTTGTTACCAAATTTGGCCCCATGAAACGTTGTACGACCTTCGCCCTCGCCACCAAAGACCACTTGATCGAAGGTTGCAGTGGTAGCTACACCTTCGAACTTTGCTTTGTCGAACATAGTGGTGTCCAAAAATTCCGTCCTAATAAATTCGGTGTGCGCGGCATCGAATACGGCTTCTATGAATAGAATCGGCCCCTTCATGAATTTTGTCTCGTGGAATTTAACGGCTTCGCCACTAAACTTCACCATGTTGAAGGAGATGGCTTCGCGGAACATCGTTTGCTCGAAAGACGTGGCGCGGCCTTGGAAGTGCGCCCCGTCAAACGAGGTCAGGATTGCGCTGTCAAACCTAGCCCATACAAATGTGGTGACATCACCACTAAAATTTGACTTGCTAAAATTCGTATTGGAAGCCTTGAATTGCACTCTATCGAACTTGGTGGCGGCCGCGCGAAACTCCGACCCGATAAAGTTCGTAGCCGATCCATTAAATGCTGTGCCCACAAAGGAGGTCGTCTGCCCGCCAAAAACGGCCTTTTCAAAGGAGGTGCTGGTAGCGTCGAGCAGCGTAGGCTTCGATACGGTCTGCCGCCCGTAGAAAGTCGCATTGTCGAACTCGGTCATGGTACCGCTAAACTCCGCCGCACGAAATGACGTTACCTTAGTAACAAAGGCCGCCTTCTCGAACGTTGTCTTGTTGCCAGTGAACCTCGCGCCTTCAAAACTACTAATGTCGGTGTTAAACTTGGCTGCTTTGAATGTAATCGCAGACTTGTCACCGCTAAACGTAACATCGTCAAACGAAACACCGGGGGCGTTGAATTCAACGTACGCAAATGATGTGTCTTTGCCGTTAAACTGAGCACCATCGAATGTGACGAAATTGTTGTCACCAATAAACGTCGCGTTTTTGAACCAGGTGTAGTCCCCGCTAAACACCGCTTGGTTGAAAATAGCGGGCCCGCTAAACGTCGCACGTTGGAAGTCGGTTACTGTACCGCGGAATATAGACTGTCCGAAGTTGGCATTCTCGAACAGCACGCCGACAAAGTCGAAATCGTGTGCAGACCAACTGACGTCGGCACTATTTTGGAGGTGCGCGACGATGACTCTTACGATCGTCTGACGGACCTCGCGGTCGTTCTGGCGGATCAGTTGGTGCCGCGCTTCTTCGTACGCCGCCCCCTCTCCTGGACGCGTCGTGGTGACAAGTTCAGTGATGTGGCTTGCGCCCTGCGACGCATCGTAGGGTAACCGCAGATAACCACACAGAACGTCGATGCATTGCTGGCGCCGAAGGAACGTGGTCTTGCGCTCGTCGGCGACGCCGGCCATGGCATATACCCCGGCAATGCGCACTGCTGGGTCAGAATTGCCAAGTTGCGCCGCAGCGGCGCCGAAGCGTTCGACGAATCGGCCTTCTTCAAGATCTTGCTGGCGACGGTAGGCAACAACGAGGGCCACTGCACCACCTACCCCAGCGACCGCAGTGAGTGCGGTTTTAAGAACATCGGCGCGATTGGCGGGCTTCGTGTTGTCCGTGCCGACGGCATGCTCGAACACGATGAAACCCAACCAAATCAGCCCCGCACCGATGATTACGGCGGACGTGACTGCGACTATCAGTGGAATACTGCGGGTAACTCGACGGATGCGGCCAAAATGGCGGCGGCACCATTCGGCAATCGACGGGCGATGTGTGGGCCCCACGTCGTAATCCAAACACATAGCAGGTAGCTGTTCCAGCGCACTTGCGCGGGCCTCTGGCAGGGGCCGGGCTACGGTATTGGCGCTCGGACCGGCAGCAGGATGAAACGGGGCCGGTCGGCGTGTCAGCATCTACCGTTCGCCCCTTAGTTTTCATAGTCCGGTGAGACACGAGCCATCGAAGCCTCGCGGTCGAGGATCGGGCGGAGCCCGTCGCACGGCCCTTTCGTACGACATGAGCAGCCCGAGCATTCGCGCGCAGCACGGGGAGCGGAGGAGGCCCCACTCCTTCATCACCAGAGGCTATTGAGCTCGTGGGTATGTGACATGAGACGACTAATATCGACGAGGTGAAGGTTCGCCTTTGAGATGTAACAGATGATCACGCGACTAACGAAAAACAGTTCGTCTCGGTTGCGAGCGAAGCCGCCTGAATAACCGCTAGGACAGCTCCAGGATGTTTACCTACAAGATCGTCGACTGCGTCGGGCTAACAGGGCAAATAGTGTTGCTGGACTTGGTTGCGGTGGTTGCCGGCGCGGCGCTTGCCGTCGTGGCCTGCAGCGTCTACCGAAGCGGCCGCAGGAGGAAGAGGAAAGACACGCTGGAAGCTCTGGGCAAGTGGGCAGACGATACCCGCCAAGCCCGCCGCGACGTCACAAGAGTTCTCGTCGAGAACGAGAAGAATGAGGTCACTGAGGTACAGGCAAAGGCACTTCTTGGCGGTCCCGACAGCACGCTGAAGGACAAATACGGCACAGCATTGGACGAGTCAGAGCGCAGGAAGCTTGGCGATCAGGTGCGAGACATCCTAAACGGACTCGAAATGATCGCTCTCGGCGTCCAGATGGACGTCTACGACCGAGTGGTCCTTCGCCGCATGGGCAGATCGGTTATCGCTCGGACCTATAAACAGTTAGAACACTACATAAAATGTATGCAGAACGAAGAGGCGGAGAAGGCCAAGAAGCGCAAGTGGACCGAGAAACGCCAAGCTCATCCTTACAAGGAACTCGACACCCTTTACCGCAAGATCGATGGGGCCGGACTCATCGAAACTTTAGAGGCAGAACGGAGTCGGCCCGAAGGCGTCTGAGCTAGACTTGTTCTTCCCTTCGCCCGATGTCTAGCTTCACATCTTCGAGGCTCATGCGTGTTGAGGTCGATCCTCACGTTTTTTCAGATTGGCGATGAAAGCATCTGCCTCGTCTGCGGCGGCGAGGCCTTGCGTCTTGGAATACTGCGCATAATCCTGGTAAAAGCCGGGCAATTTCTTCCACCGATCAAAAACCGCCCAAAACTTCTCCGCTCGCTCCCGACGGGCGTCATCGAGATCGGGCGCTTTCGGATCGTCCGCTTCGTAGCCAGCCGCTTTGAGCTCGTCCTTCCCTTCCTGAACGCACCAATCGACGTAGTCATCAACTGTAGCTGCGGCACGTCTGACCGTATCTTTGAATTTTTCATTGTTATTGTCTGGCACGAGGGAATTGAGGTCGACATTAAGCTCTTGATTGCGAGCCTTATCGAATTGAATCCAGAGAGCAGAACCTATGGCCGTCACATCTTTGCTCATCCAACCCTTGGTTCGGCCAGCGGCCTGCTCGGCGGCCCACCTGCGGTATCCATCGGGCATCTCAGGTACTTTTTTCTCAAATTCCTTCTGCTCATTTTTCCAGCCTTCGTTGATGAGATCGCGGCGCGCTGCCTCATCGGGACGGTCGACGAGCAACCGACCGTCGAAGCGGCCTGGTCGCCGTATTGCCGTATCGACGTTGCTGAGAAAATTTGTCCCGAGAAAGAAAACGACGCGGCGCGCATCGTGTAGCTCTTGGAGCTTCGGCAGCATCGAGGCTGTGGCGAATGAGAGGATGTTGCGTCCCGCCCCGCTTTGCTCAGAACGCTCCCGGAATAATTCATCGCATTCGTCGAAAAAGACGACGGTGTGATCGAGGTTCATCAGGTCGACAAAAATCTCAGCCGCTGTCGATTCGATATTTTCCAAGCCGCGCCGTATGAAGTGGCCGGGGCTGAGCGCCAGCAGCGGCCAACCGAGCGTCTGGGCCAATTGCTCGACCATGAAAGTCTTCCCGCTTCCGGGAGGACCATAGATTATGTATGAAACGCCGTTCTTATCGGGTCGTCGGATGGTGGAACCGCGCAACCGCTCATTCTCCAACGGCGTGACCACTTCCGTTAGAAGTTTGTTGACTGGCTTGAGCACGTCGTCAGGCTCGATCATCTTGCCCAACCGCCGAGATGTGCCGTCAGCACCGGCCGTACTTGTCTTCGTCCTGGCAGCGGCCGGCGGGGTCGGGTTGCGAGGAACATACCTATCAAGGATCGACGCGCGGCGGCGGGCCCGCTCGGCGAGGGACATCAGGTGGAAAAGCCGCGCCGCGTATGACGTGACCCAGGTTTCGCAAACGCCCGGGTGGCGCGTGCGATCGCTGACCCATCCAGAGAACGCACCCACAGTCTTGTGGGACACGGTAAGGAAATTCGCTGTCTTCTCGAGTGCCTCGAATGCTTGGGCAAGGACTTCGATTCGGTCGGCGTCGTAAAGGACGAGCAGGTCGTTGTCAAAAACCGACTCCCCTAAGCACAGTGCCACCTCGACGCTGGGCTGCTGAATCGTGCTCCCGTCCTCCTGGTAGGTGACCGAGACACCGTCGGACCAGCAGCCATCCGCGTGTTGCCCTGCAGCCACTGCTTCCACTGCGGCTCGGAAGAGCGGTGTGCCGCACACTTGTTCGCCGAGTTCGTTCAACCCGCGAATAGCGAAGGCTAGCGAAGTGGGGTCGTACTCCGGATCGAACGGGACATGCCTGCGCGCCATTAGGCGGTCAACCTGTCGCACGAAGTAGTCTTTAAGGCTCTGCCTGAAGCTGCCTAGCGTGGGTTGCGCTGCGGGCGAGTCGTTATCGAGCCCGAGTCCCTTGCCCGCGGCCCACTCAAGGATCTTCTCGCGCTCGCTGAGCGCTATCGCGACATGCAGGAGATGGTAGGGCGACACTTCTTGAAGTCCGGAAAGCTCCGCCTCGGACATGGCCCGAGTCAATACACCCTCTGGGCGCGTCAGTTTCGCGAGCCGTGCGCTCGCTTCGACGAAGCCTCGACAGACATGCTCCGCAAGCTGTGAATCTTCATCCGCGACTTTATTTTCGGGTGAAGATGCTTTCCCATTGGCCGCCTCCAGGGGTAGCGCGCCAGCCTCCAGCAACAATCGCACCGCGTGGAATAAACCTCCTATGACCAGAGAAGGCTGGAACATCGTCGCTTTAGAGTGGCTATGACTCGACTCGTCGATCCGTTTTCCCGCCCAGGTGTCGGAGGAGCCGACCAGTGCGACGAGGAAATCGCGCGGAGACAGCGGTGTGCCGTCCTTGGTCTTCACCGCAGACCCTAGAATGCCGCATTCGCCCATCGCTACGATGGCCTGAAACGTTGCGGTCGGGCGGTAGGTTCCATCGTCATCCTTCGAGCTGCTTCGCGCGCATTTTTGCTCTGGTCGCCAGAGGCTGAGAACCGAATCCAGCGCTATTTGGCGCCATTTGTCGCTGTCAACCACGTTTGGC
Source organism: Mycobacterium sp. E2989 (assembly GCF_001667595.1). Classification (NCBI taxonomy): domain Bacteria; kingdom Bacillati; phylum Actinomycetota; class Actinomycetes; order Mycobacteriales; family Mycobacteriaceae; genus Mycobacterium; species Mycobacterium sp. E2989. The sequence goes on from NZ_LZJX01000120.1 coordinate 20,381, forward strand.
TCTCCTTCGAGGGAGAAGTGTGCCAAGCTAGTCGAGCGTTAACACACTCCACGGGAGTTGGTCTGTGAACGCATTTATCGCACTAATGAAAAACAATTCAGCAGCACTCGCATCATGACACATCCCGCACGGCAACAACGTCGGTATGACGAGGTGAGATATGCCCGTGTTGCACTCGCCGCACGGCGACGCCGCTAGGCGATTCGCGAAAGGCGGATCGAAAATGAAGGCCTTGGATGGCTAAGCGTCGCGCGGGCGAGCCATAGCCTGGCTCGTCAACCCCCGGGGCTCGACTCGCCATAGGTGCGGCGGTTGTCGCCGGCGCGCACCGATGCGTACCGATGCTCGGCACGGCGGCGACCGCTGTGCTGATCATTATGGGAAGGCCGCCCGACCGCTCCCGAGGGAAGACTGAGGCGTCCACACGGCGTGCGGCGATACCAGCCAGTTCCTTGTGACGATCTGCAATTTGGGTGCCGTCGGACGAACGAGAAGTGTGTTCAAAATGAAAAGGGCAGTGCTGATGTTATTTGTGGTCGGGCTGACAGGATTTGAACCTGCGACCACTTGACCCCCAGTCAAGTGCGCTACCAAACTGCGCCACAGCCCGGATGCCGCCCGTATCGGCGGCAGCAGGTCGAAAGCCTACCGCAGACAGCCCGCAACTCGGCGAAGCGGCCTCCGCCCGACCCGGCGATCGGGCGGGCCGAGAAACCGTAAACGCCAATCCCCGTCGCGATCTAGACTCCTGTTCACGAACGCAGGCGGGTCGCTGTGCTCGCTGACCAACTCCGGGGGACGACCGCAATGATGGCGAACGGTGCGGCGCGTGGCAGGTAGCGAGCCGCCGCCGAATCCGGGCAATGCGCCGCCCCCTGGCGGCTATCACTTCGGCCCGCCCGGCCCTCCCTATGCGCCCGGACAACCTCCCTGGAGCGGCTACCCGCCGGGCACGGCCGGTGCGCCGCCCCCGTGGCCACCAAGCCCGCGGCCAGCCCCACCCGCCAAACGATGGTTGATGGTCACGACGGCCATTCTTGCGGTCGCCTCGACCGTGTTGGGCGTCATCCTCATCAGCCGTGTCATGACTTCGGGTGCATCGGCGTCGTCACACCGCGAGCCGCCCGGGCTGTCGGTGCCGACGACACCGGGGTTGGTCCACCCGGAAGACCTGAAGAATCTGCTGTTGAGTCCCGCCGAGGCCGGCGACATCCTGCACATCCAGGGAATGGCGCTCTACCAGAGCAACAACGGCCTGTTCATGGATACCGCCGACCCGCCCGACTGCGCCGGCATCTGGGCCCCGGGCATGGCGCAGGTCTATCGCGACACCCGCTTTATCGACGCGCAGTCGGCCGAACTGCACGGGCCGGGTGACGTGTACGTGAAGTTGACCCTGCAGTCGCTGGTGGCCTTCCCGACCGCGAAAGACGCCGGCGCCGTCTTCGAGGACCTCACGAAGAAGTGGGATCACTGCGCTCGAACCGACGTTTTGGTGAACCGCCACGAGGGCGGCACGATCGCCGTCGGCGACCCTCGGGTCGTCGACAACACGCTGCTGGTCTCCTGGGACAAGACCGGCGGGACCGGGTGGGGTTGCCAGCGCGCCTTGATGCCGCGCAGCAACGTCGTGATCGACATGCGGGTGTGCGACTACGGCGGCAGCACTCAAGCCCAAGAACTCGTCAACAAAGTCGCCTCCCGGATCCCCACCTCGTGAACAGCCCAGGAGGTAAGCCATGAGCGCTCCAGGCGACTGGGGCAGCGGCCCGGGAGGCAGGCCACCGACGGGCCCATATGCGCCACCGTTCGGTTACCAGAATCCCCCCGGACACCCGCCGTCCTGGCCGAACCCGGCGCCGGCCCCTGGCCGCTCCGGTGAGTCGCTCGCGCGGTGGTGGTGGCTGACGGGCGCCGCCGCGGCGCTGACGGTCGGGCTGTTGATCGCGGTCATCGTGTACCAGCCGGCCCACTCGGGCGGCGGCACCGTGGCCGCCTCCGCACTCCCGGACGTCCTGCTGAGCGCGGAGGAAGCCGCCCATGCCGTGGGCGCCGAAAGATTGTCCGGCGAACCGGTTCAAGACAAGCTGGCCGACACCCCCATCGTCGACGAGGACTGCGTCGGTGTGCTGAAAGCCGCCGAGCAGAAGGCGTACGGGACGACCGGTTCGATTGCGGTTCGGACCCAGGAGCTCGGCGACGGTGATGCCAAGGGATGGCGCTTGATTCAAGCCGTCGTGTCCTTCCCGGACGCGCAATCCGCGAACGACTTCGTCGGCAATGCCGCAACGGACTGGCAGAGGTGTGCCAATCGCGAGCTCAACACCCGGAACGTCAACAACGATGATCCCCGCAACGTGTTTTGGAAGACGGGATCGGTGTCGCGGGCCGGGGGCATCCTCGCGATGGACATGGTTCAAGAGGCCCAGGGCTGGAACTGCCAGCGCGCCCTCAGCGCCCGGAACAACGTCGTCATCGACCTTGATCTCTGCGGACGAAACGTGTCGGGATCGGCGGTGCCACAATTCGTGAACGCCGTCGACAAGAAAATCGACGCCCGGAGCTCATAGCCGGCCCGTGGCACCGCCCGGTTCGCGGGATCAGTGTAATCCTGGGCGTTGAGTGTGCGCTCAGGGCGGGAAAAACGCCAGATTGCCGCCGTGGGTGCACACGGAAAGCCCTGGGCGCACACTCAGGGCCAAGAGCCCGAAAGCTCAGCGCCGTTTGGCTCCCCGCTTCTCGCGCACCCGCACGTTGATCCGGATCGGCGAACCCTCGAAGCCGAAGGCCTCCCGCAGCCGCCGCTCCAGGAAACGCCGGTAGCCGGCCTCCAGGAATCCGGTCGTGAACAGCACGAACGTCGGGGGGCGGGCGGTCGCCTGGGTGGCGAACAGAATCCGCGGCTGCTTGCCCCCGCGCACGGGCGGCGGCGTCGCGGCCACCACCTCCTTGAGCCAGGCGTTCAGCGGCCCCGTCGGGATGCGCGTGTCCCACGACGCCAGGGCCGTCTCCATCGCGGGCACCAGCTTCTGCACGGCGCGGCCCGTCCGCGCGGAGATGTTGACGCGCTGCGCCCACCGCAGCTGCACCAGCTCGCGGTCGATCTCGCGCTCCAGCAGCTCGCGCCGATCCTCGTCCACCAGGTCCCACTTGTTGAAGGCCAACACCAGCGCCCGGCCGGCCTCGATCACCATCGACAGCACCCGCTGGTCCTGTTCGGTCAGCGGCTCGGAGGCGTCGATCAGCACCACCACCACCTCGGCCGCGTCGATCGCCGAGTGGGTGCGCACCGAGGCGTAGAACTCATGCCCGCTGGCCTGGCCGACCTTGCGCCGCAGGCCCGCGGTGTCGACGAACCGCCACACCTTGCCGCCCAACTCGATCAGCGAGTCCACTGGGTCGACGGTGGTCCCCGCGACGTCGTGCACCACCGAACGTTCATCCCCCGCAAGCTTGTTCAGCAGCGAGCTCTTGCCCACGTTGGGCTTGCCCACCAGCGCCACGCGTCGCGGGCCGCCCGGTGCGGGCGCCGCCTCGGACACCTCGGGCAGCGCGGCCAGCACCTCGTCGAGCAGGTCAGCGACGCCGCGACCGTGGATCGCGCTGACCGCGTGCGGCTCACCGAGGCCCAGCGACCACAACGCGGCCGCGTCCGCCTCGCCCTTCTCGCTGTCAACCTTGTTGGCCGCCAGGAAAACCGGCTTGCCCGAGCGCAACAGGATCCGGGCGGCCGCCTCGTCGGCCGCGGTCGCGCCGACGGTCGCGTCGACCACCAGGATCACCGCGTCGGCGGTGCGCATGGCCACCGACGCCTGTTCGGCCACCAGCTGCTGCAGGCCCTTTGCGTCGGGCTCCCATCCCCCGGTGTCCTGCACCACGAACCGGCGGCCCGTCCACAGCGCGTCGTAGGACACCCGGTCGCGGGTCACGCCGGGAACGTCCTGCACCACCGCCTCGCGCCGGCCGAGGATGCGGTTCACCAACGTCGACTTGCCGACGTTGGGCCGACCGACCACTGCGACGACGGGAGCGGGGCCGGGCTCCGCCGCCTCATCAACGTCGAAACCGACCGAATCCCAATCGCTTTCGTCGGACCACGTGCCGTCGGACGTCACCGCACCGCCCCGTTTCGCTGCTGGACCAGCTCGAGCAGGTGGTCGATCACCTGCGGCTCGGTCATCTCGCTGGTGTCGACGACCACCGCGTCCGCCGCGGCGCGCAGCGGCGACACCGCCCGGGTGGAATCCAGATGGTCGCGCCGCCGGACGTCGGCCAGCACGGCGTCGTAGTCGTCGGCCAGACCGCCCGCGACGTTCTGATCGTTGCGGCGCCGAGCGCGGGTCTCGGCCGACGCCGTCAGGAAGATCTTCACCGGCGCGTCCGGCAGGACGACGGTGCCGATGTCGCGGCCCTCCACGACGACGCTGCCGGGCCCCTCGGCCATCTCGCGCTGCAGGCCGACCAGGCGGGCGCGTACGGCGGGCACCGACGACACCGCCGAGACGGCGCGGGTCACCTCGTCGCCGCGGATCTCTATCGAAACATCCTCTCCGGCAAGGAAATACCGGTCGCCGTCCACCGAAAGCCGGGCGGTCGACCCGATCCGACCGACGGCCTCGGCGTCCGCGGGATCGACGCCCGCGCGCAGCACGGCCAGCGTCACCATCCGGTACATCGCCCCGGTGTCCAGGTAGCGGGCGCCCAGGGCGCGCGCCAATCCCCTTGACACCGAGGACTTCCCGGTCCCGGCGGGCCCGTCGATGGCCACCACCACGTCGGAGGTCACAGGCCCACCGCCTGATACAACTGCCCGACCTCGTGATGCCCCAGGGCCCGGATGCTCCCGGGCCGCTGCTTGCCCAGCGACACGGGCCCGATGTCGGTGCGCACCAGCGCCTCCACCGGGAAGCCGGCGGCGCCCAACAGCCGCCGCACGATCCGGTTGCGGCCCTCGTGCAGCACCACCCGCACCAGCGTCTTGCCCGGAATGGCGTCCACCACCGCGAAATCGTCGACCCGAGCGGGGCCGTCGTCCAGGTCGATGCCCGCCTTGAGCCGCTTGCCCAGCCCGCGCGGCACCGACCCCGTCACCGTCGCCAGGTAGGTCTTGGGCACCTCGTGGGAGGGGTGCATCAACCGGTGCGCCAGCTCGCCGTCGTTGGTCAGCAGGATCAGTCCCTCGGTGTCGGCGTCCAACCGCCCGACGTGAAAGAGGTTCTTGTTGCCGCGAACCCGGCGTTCCACCAGATCGCCGATGCACGGTCGGCCGCGGTCGTCCGACATGGTCGAGTGCATGCCCCGCGGCTTGTTGAGCGCCAGGTACACCATCGACTCGTCGAGCACGACGCGGGCACCGTCGACGCGGATCACCGAGGCGTCGGGATCCACCCGGGTTCCGAGCTCGGTCACCACCTGACCGTCGACCTCGACGCGGCCGTCGATGATCAACTTCTCGGCGGCGCGCCGCGACGCAATTCCGGCCTGGGACAACACCTTCTGCAGGCGGATCCCTTCGGTCTCGACCATCAATCCTGGTCCACGTCGAACGTCAGCGCCTGATCGGGCGCCTGGCCGCCCGCGAGCTTGATGAAACGCGGCTCGCTGTCCAGGGATTCGCTCAGGTCCTCGATCGTGTCGACGTCGGGCAGCAGCGGGGCGATGTCGGGCAGGTCGGCCAGCGACGTCAGCCCCAACCGCTCCAGGAACAGGTCGGTGGTGGCGAACGTCGTGGCGCCGGTGTCATCGTCGACCCCGGCCTCGGTGATCAGGCCGCGCGCCAACAGCGTGCGCATGACGGCGTCCACGTTGACGCCGCGGACCGCGCTGACCCGCGCGCGGGTCACCGGCTGGCGGTAGGCCACCACGGCAAGGGTTTCCAGCGCGGCCCTGGTCAGCTTGGACCGCGCGCCGTCCAGCAGCAGCTTCTCGACGTACGGCGCGAACCGGGCGCGGGTGTACATCCGCCAGCCCTCGCTGTTCTGGCGCAGATCGATGCCGCTGTCGCGCTCGGTGAGTTCCTCGGCCATCTGCTGCAGCCGCGCGGCGACCCGGTAGACGGGTTGCTCGGTGGCCGCGGCCAGCGCCTCGGCGGTGACGGGGGTGTCGACAACCAGCATCAGCGCCTCCAGCACGGAGCCGAGTTCCTCGGGCTCCATCGGCGCGGCCTCGGCGATGTCCGGGATACCGACGTCCAAGTCGACGTCGGGCTCAGATTCGCTCATCATTCGTCCCGCACTTCTACCAAGGCTTCGCTGACCGGACGTTCCCCGGTCCAGGAAATCTGGAGCACGCCGAGCGGCTCCGACTGGTCGAATGCTACCGCCCGGCTGCGATACAGCTCGAGCAGCGCCAGGAAGCGCCCGACCACCTCCATCGGCGCCTCGCAGTCCGCGACCAGCTCGGAGAACGTGGCCCACTCGCCGCTGCCGCGCGATTCGAGGATCGCCAGCAGCTTCTTGGCCTGCTCGGGCACCGAGACCGCAACCTCGTGCAGGTGGCCGATCGCCACCGTCGGCACCGGACGCGGGCTGAACGCGATCGCGGCGATCTGGGCGAACCGCTCGGCGTCGACGCCCAGCATCACCTCGGGCAGCAGCTCGGTGAACCGCTCCTCCAGCGACACCGCGCGCGGGTAGCTGCGCAGCGCGGTCGCCTCCAGCTCGGCGAACATCTCGGCGACGTGCTTGAAGGCGCGGTACTGCAGCAGCCGGGCGAACAGCAGGTCGCGCACTTCGAGCAGCGCGAGGTCCTCGTCGTCGTCGACCTGCCCGGCCGGCAGCAGCCGCGCGGCCTTGAGGTCGAGCAGCGTCGCGGCGACCACCAGGAACGCGGTGGTCTCCTCCAGGTCCAGCTGCGAGCCGATCTCGCGGGTGTAGGCGATGAAGTCGTCGGTGACCTGGTGCAGCGCCACCTCGGTGACGTCCAGGCGGTGGGCGAAGATCAGCTGGAGCAGCAGATCGAACGGCCCCTCGAAGTTGGTCAGGCGGACTTGAAAGCCGTTCTTGGGTGGCGCCTCACCGTTCGCGCTGGCCGTCACGCGCCGAATCGGTCGATGAACTCGCGGGCCAGCGCGCGGTACGCGACGGCGCCCGTCGAGCGCGGGGCCCAGGTGGTGATGGGCTCGCCGGCCACGCTGGTCTCCGGGAAGCGGACGGTGCGGGTGATGACGGTGTCGAACACCAGGTCGCCGAACCGCTCCACCACGCGGGCCATCACCTCGCGCGAGTTGACCGTGCGCGGGTCGTACCGCGTGAGCAGGATCCCGCTGATCTCCAGCTTCGGGTTGAGCCGGTCGCGCACCTTGTCGACGGTGTCGGTCAGCAGCGCCAGCCCGCGCAGCGAGAAGAACTCGCACTCGGTGGGGATCACCACACCGTCGGCGCACGCCAGCCCGTTGACGGTCAGCAGCCCCAACGACGGCTGGCAGTCGATCAGGACATAGTCGTAGCGGTCCAGCACCGGGTGCAGGGCCCGGCCCAGCGTCTGCTCGCGGCCGACCTCGTTGACGAGCTGGATCTCCGCGGCGGACAGGTCGATGTTGCTGGGCACCAGGTCCATGTGCTTGACGCGGGTCTGCAGCAGCACGTCGTCGATCGACACCCGCGGCTCGACCAGCACGTTGTGAATGGTCTTCTCCAGCTCGTAATGCGGGACGCCGAGCCCCGCGGACAGCGCGCCCTGCGGGTCCATGTCCACCAGCAGCACCCGCCGGCCGTATTCGGCGAGCGCGGCGCCCAGGTTGATGGTCGATGTGGTCTTCCCGACGCCGCCCTTCTGGTTGCACATCGCGACGACCTTCGCCGGGCCGTGCGAGGTGCGCGGCTGCGGTTCCGGGATCGCCCGCGGCGGCCGCCCGGTCAGACCGAGCTCGACGCCGCTGTCCGGCTGCTCGGTCATGGCGAGGGTGTTCGGGAGGTGAACATCGACCGAAAGTCTAACGGGTTCGCGCGCAGAACCCGGGCGACCCGCAGGCAAGTTACCAGCCAATATGAGCGGAAAGTCCTTGTCAGAGAAACATTTACACGCCCCGTCACACCAGCCTCACCAGCACCATGGATCTGGGCCTATCGTGAGCCTATGGATCTCAAGCGACGCATTCCCCTGCTGCGATGGTCGGTCTGGCGGATGGCGACGGGGGCGCGCAACATCACGACGACGGGGCAGATCGGTGACGGGCGGGAAGCCGCGGCGGTGGATTACGTGCTGGGCAACGCCAAGGCGGGCGACGTCGACGACGTGCTGGCCACCATCGACAAGTTCGCCTACGAGAAATCGATGCTGATCAACGTCGGCGACGAGAAGGGCCAACTGCTCGACGCCGCGGTGCGCCGGGCCAACCCGGCGCTGGCGCTGGAGCTGGGCACCTACGTCGGGTACGGCGCGCTGCGAATCGCCCGGGCCGCCCCGAACGCCAGGGTGTTTTCCGTCGAGCTCGCCGAAGCCAACGCCGCCAACGCCCGGCGGATTTGGGCCCACGCCGGGGTCGCCGACCGGGTGACGTGCGTCGTGGGCACCATCGGCGACGGCGGGCGCACCCTGGACGCGCTGGCCACCGAGCACGGGTTCACCGAGGGCGCCCTCGAGTTCGTCTTCCTCGATCACGACAAGGACGCCTACCTGAAGGATCTGCAGAGCATCATGGCGCGCGGCTGGCTGAGCCCGGGCGCCATCGTCGTCGCCGACAACGTCCGGGTGCCGGGCGCGCCGAAGTACCGCGAGTACATGCGCCGGCAGCAGGGCAAGCAGTGGAACACCGTCGAGCACAAGGCGCACCTGGAATACCAGTCGATGGTGTCGGATCTGGTGCTGGAGTCCGAGTACCTGGGCTAGGCCCGGCGATTACTGCGCGCGCGGGTGGGCTTCGGCCCACACCTCGCGCAGCGCGTGCACGGTGACCATCGTGTAGATCTGCGTCGTCGTCACCGAGGCGTGCCCCAACAACTCCTGGACCACCCGGACGTCGGCGCCGCCCTCGAGCAGGTGGGTCGCGAACGAGTGCCGCAGCATGTGCGGCGAGACGCCCGACGTGATGCCGGCGCGCTCGGCGGCGTCTTGCAGCACCTGCCACGCGCTTTGCCGCGACAGTCGCCCGCCGCGCACGTTGAGGAAGATCGCCGGCGTCCCGCGGCCGCGGCGGGCCAGCTCCGGGCGGCCGCGCACCAGGTAGGCGTCCAGCGCCTGCACGGCCGGCCGGCCGATCGGGACCAGCCGTTGCTTTCCGCCCTTGCCGCGCAACAACACCGAGCGGGCCTTGGTGTCGATGTCGTCGACGTCGAGGCCGACCGCCTCGGAGATGCGCGCCCCGGTCGAGTACAGCAGTTCCAGCAGCGCCCGGTTGCGCAGCGTGAGCGGGCCGTCGGACGCGCTGTCGCCGCCGGCGGCCTCCAGCAGCGCCAGCACCTGGTCGATGGTCAGGCTCTTGGGCAGCCGGCGGCCGGGGGTCGGGGGGCGGACGGCGCGCGCCACGTCCAGCTCGGCGAGCCCCTCGGCGGCGGCGAACCGGTGCAGGCCGCGCACCGCGATCAGCGCCCGCGCCGCCGACACCGCGGACAGCGCGGCGGTCCCCGAGTCGGGGTCGCCGCGGCGCAACGCCACCAGGAACTCGCTCACGTCGTCCTCGCCGACCTTGGCCAGGTCGTGAATCCCTCGGTCCGACAAGTGCTTTGTGTAGCGGCGCAAATCGCGGCGATACGAGCTGAGGGTGTTCGCGGCTACGCCCCGCTCGATCGTGAGGTGGTCGAGATAGCCCTGCAGCTGGCTGTCCAGGGCTACCGTTGTCATCGCGCGGCCTTGCGTGCGGCGAAGGCGGAAGGCTTGTCGCGCCACGGGCTGTCCACCGGCCGGGCCGGTGTGGGCCCCGTGGTGATCACCCGGGCAGCCAGAATGCCCGCGACCGCAATGGCATTGACGATCTCGCCGCCAAGCACCATCGCGGTGGCCTCATCGAGCGGATACCACCGCAGCGTCAGGTCGGCCTCTTCGTCGTGCGCCTCGGGCCGGTCCAACTCGGTGAGCCCCGTGGCCAGGTAGACGCGCACCGATTCGTCGCTGAAGCCGGGAGTGGAATCGAGGTCGACGAGCACCCGCCAGGTGTCGGCCCGCAATCCCGCTTCCTCGTGCAGCTCCCGCGCCGCGGTCAGGTGGGGCTCCTCGCCGCCGACGTCGAGCAGCCCGGCGGGCAGCTCCCACAGCCGCCGCCCGAACGCGTGGCGGTATTGATAGACCATGGCGATGTTGCCGTCGTCGTCCATGGCGACCACGGCCACCGCGCCGAAGTGCTCGACGACCTCTCGGATCGTGGTGCTGCCGCCCGGCATCCGCACCTGGTCGCGGCGCAGCGCGAAAATCTTTCCCGTATACAGCGTTTCGGATGACGCCGTTTCGAAGTTGTGCTCAGCCACGGGTCGCGGGCTCAGGTAGCGACTGGCCGACGCTGTCCCGCTGCTGGTTGCCGTTGGGCGATTGCTCGGGGATCTCCACCGGAAGCAACTCGCCCGACTGGTAGTCGAGGGCGGCCCCGACGAACGCGACGAACAGCGGGTGCGGCCGGGTGGGCCGGCTCTTCAGCTCCGGGTGGGCCTGGGTCCCGACGATGAACGGGTGCACCTCGGGCGGGTATTCGACGAACTCGACCAGGTGTCCGTCGGGCGAGGTCCCGGAGAACCGCAGGCCGCTCTCGGCGATCTTGTCGCGGTAGGCGTTGTTGACCTCGTAGCGGTGCCGGTGCCGCTCGGACACCTGCGTGCTGCCGTAGGCCTGGGCCACAATCGAATCCGGTTGCAGCACGGCGGGATAGGCACCCAGCCGCATGGTGCCGCCCAGATCGGCCTGGCCCGCCACGGCGTCGACCTGGTCGGCCATCGTGGAGATGACGGGATCCGGTGTGGCCGAATCGAATTCGGCCGAGTTGGCCTCGGTCAGCCCGGCGGAGCGGGCGGCCTCGATCACGATGCATTGCAACCCGAGGCACAGGCCCAGCACCGGCAGACCCCGGGCCCGCGCGTAGCGGATGGCGCCGATCTTGCCCTCGATCCCACGGATGCCGAAGCCGCCGGGGATGAGCACGCCGTGCACGTCGCCCAGCGCCGCCGCCGCGCCCGCCGCAGTCTCGCAGTCGTCGGAGGGCACCCACTGCATCTCCACCTTGGCGTGGTGCTTGAAGCCGCCGGCGCGCAGCGCCTCGGTCACCGACAGGTAGGCGTCGGAAAGCTCGATGTACTTGCCCACCAAGGCGATTCGGACGGTCTCGTGCGGCTCGTGCACCCGGCGCAACAGGTCGTCCCACTCGGTCCAGTCGACGTCGCGGAACGGGAGGTTGAGCCGGCGCACCACGTAGGCGTCGAGTTCCTCACGGTGCAGGCGCTTGGGGATGTCATAGATCGACGGCGCGTCCGGGGTGGAGATGACGCCGTCGATGTCGACGTCACACATCAGCGCGATCTTGTTCTTCAGCGCTTCGGGGACGTCCCGGTCGCAGCGCAGGATCAGCGCGTCCGGGGTGATACCGATGCTGCGCAGCGCGGCCACCGAGTGCTGGGTGGGCTTGGTCTTGAGTTCGCCCGAGGGGGCCAGGTAGGGCACCAGCGAGACGTGCAGGAAGAACACGTTCTCCCGGCCCAGGTCGTGGCGGACCTGGCGGGCCGCCTCCAGGAACGGCTGCGACTCGATATCGCCGACCGTGCCGCCGATTTCGGTGATGACCACGTCCGGCCGGTTGCCCTCGGCGTCCGGCTGGGCCATCGCCACGATCCGGCTTTTGATCTCGTCGGTGATGTGCGGGATCACCTGCACGGTGTCGCCGAGGTATTCGCCGCGCCGTTCCTTGGCGATGACGGTCGAATACACCTGTCCCGTCGTGACATTCGCCGAACCGGACAGGTCGCGATCGAGGAACCGCTCGTAGTGCCCGACGTCGAGGTCGGTCTCGGCGCCGTCCTCGGTGACGAACACCTCGCCATGCTGGAACGGGTTCATCGTGCCGGGGTCGACGTTGAGGTACGGGTCGAGCTTCTGCATCGTCACATGCAACCCGCGGGCCGTCAGCAGCTGACCGAGGCTGCTGGCGGTGAGGCCCTTGCCCAACGAGGAAGCGACGCCCCCGCTGACGAAGAGGTGCTTGGTTGCGGATTGCGAATGCTTTCGCACAGGCGACCTCCGTGAAGACGGGCAGGGCGTCAAAATTTTGCTAGCGAATAACTAGTTGGGCCTGCCGACCCACGGAAATCCACCCTAACATCCGCGACCGAAGTGTCGCGGCGAACACGCCCGCTACTGGGGCACCGTGATGGAGGTCGCGCCATGACCGGTGCCGTACTGACCGGGGTGACCGCCGCTGATCAGGTCGTGCAGGCCGAGCACGGCGGTGATCCGGCCGGGCGCGGTGTCGACGTCGTCGACGGTGCTGATCGCGGAGTTCATCCCGGCGTCGGCGCGGGTCACGGCCACGGCCGCGCCCCCGGTCGACGAACCGTCCCGCCCGGCCAGCAGCGTGCCCGAGCCGTGCGGCGCCAGCGCGGCGGCGAACCGGGCGACGCTGGCGCCCTGGTTGCCGGCGTCCTGGGGCAGCGCGCCGCCGGTGATCACCAGCGCGGCATTCGCCGCGCCCATGTGGTCGTTCGGCTGGTAGGTGACGAAGCCGGTGTCGCGCAGCGCCGCCAGCACGGTGGCCCGCTGGGTCTCCGAAATTTCTGGGACCGGCGGGACCGCGGGATTGGCGTTGATCAGCAGGGCGATGCCCATCAGGTCGCCGGCCTGCGAGCCCTGGTCGACGAGGTTGGTGCTCAGCTGCTGGCCGGCCGGCAGGATCGACGAGTTGACCACGGTCTGCAGTTTCTCCGCGGAGTTGGCCTCGACGAATTCCTGCGTGAGCGCCACGGTTCCGGTCACCGCGCCGCCGGCCTGTCCGATGATCTTCGCCACCGCGGCGACGTCGTCGTCTTTGGCGTCCGGCGTCCGGAACACCACGACCGACTTGCCGCCGAGCGCGTCGTGCACCATCCGGCCGCCCAGCTGGGTGTCGAAGTTGTTTGCCGCGCTGAGCTTTTCATTCAGCACGTTCTTCTGGTCGTTGAGCCCGTTGATCTGGGTGTGCAGATCCCGCTTCTCGTCGCGCAGGCTGGACAGCAGGGTGTCGGACAGGAACCCGGAACCGAGCACCACTCCGACCGCGAGCGCCAGGAAGACGGCGGCCAGCGACAGCGCGTGTTGGCGTAGCGAGATCATCGCGGGCCTAGCTCACCAGGTGCTGGACCCAGAGGGAAAAGTGGTTCCAGTAATCGGTGACCCAGTGCAGCACCACGCCGTCGGTGCGCGACACCCACAGGGCCACGATGACGGCGATCAGCATCGTCAGCGCCAGCAGCGCGATGGCGCCCGCCGAGATGTGGTTGCGGTACAGCGTGGCCACGGCCTTGGCGTCCACCACCTTCTCCCCCACCCGAAGCCGGGTGAGGAAGGTCGAGGGGTTGCTGTGCGCGCGGGTGCGGTCGAAGAACGTCTCGATGTTGGCGGTGTGGCCCGCCGTCACCAGCAGCGCGGCGCCGTGATGATCGGCCAGCAGCAGGGCCAGGTCGATCGCCGACCCCGCGGCCGGGAAGGTCATCGCCCCGACGCCGAGATCCTGGATGCGCTCCAGGCCGGGGGCGTGGCCGTCGGCGTCGGCGGGCAGGACGACCTGGGCGCCGCACTTGAGGGCGTCGGTGCTGATCTGGTCGGGGTCGCCGACGATCACCTGGGGCCGATAACCGGCCTTGCGCAACACATCCGCGCCGCTGCCCACGCCGAAGAGCACCGGCTGGTACTCCTTGATGAACGGCTTGAGGGACTTCAGGTCCTCCTCGGCGCTGGGCTCGTCGGCGACGATCACCACGTGCCGGCGGCGCAGGTCGATGTCGATGTCGGGGATCCCGATGCCGTCGATCAACAGCGGGCTCTCGCTCTTGATGAACTCGATGGTGTTGCCGGCGAACGCCTCCAGGTGCGCGGACAGGCCGCTCTTGGCCTCCCGCATGAGGTCGGCGATGTCGTGGTCGGTGCGCTCGGTGCCGCGCACCAGCCGGCGGTCCCCGGAGTAGACCCCGCCCTCGTGCAGGCGGATCTTGGCGCCGTCCTTGACCTTCTTGAAGATGTCGGGTCCGGTCTCGTCGATCAGGGTGACCCCGTTGTTGACCAGCACCTCCGGGCCCATGTTGGGGTAGCGGCCCGACACCGACGGCGAGGCGTTGACGACCGCGGCGATATCGGCCTCCACCAGCGCGTCCGCCGTGATGCGGTCCAGGTCGAGGACGTCGAGCACCACGATGTCGCCGGGGCACACCCTGCGCAGCAATCGGTCGATGTTCCGGTCCACCCGGGCGGTGCCGACGAGGCCCGGCCGGGTGGTGTTACGGGTAAGCAGGCCTGACATCTTCATGGGGGCGATTCTGTCCGTGATGCCACGATGACGCGTGGAGGCGCGCCGTAACACCAGCCTCAGAAGTTATCTAGAGTCCCATTAGTCACAAGCGTCTAACGGCTTGGTCGCGCGCGGGTGCACGATGCGCCCGTCGCGGTGCGGGGACCTCTAAATCTCATCCTTCTGCGCGGCGTCGAGCAGTTCCCGGGCGTGCGCGCGGCCGCTGTCGGACTCGCCCAGCCCGGCCAGCATCCGGGCCAGTTCGGCGACGCGCTCGTCGCCGGTGACCCGCCGCACCACGCTGGTGCCCTTCGGCCCGGCGCCGTGCACCACCAGGTGCACGTCGGCGTACGCCGCCACCTGCGGCAGGTGCGTGACCACGATGACCTGATGCGTGCGCGCCAGCCGGGCCAGCCGCCGGCCGATCTGCACCGCCGCGCGGCCGCCGACGCCGGCGTCCACCTCGTCGAACACCATCGTCGTGCCCGCCGCGGAGGCGGCCAGCACCACTTCCAGCGCCAGCATCACCCGGGACAGCTCGCCGCCGGAAGCGCTCTTCGCCAGCGGCAGCTGGTCCATCCCGCGGTGCGCCGCGAAACCGAACTCCACCTGGTCGACGCCGTCGGCCCCGGCCCGGGCCAACTCGCCCGACACCAGCGTGAGCGCGGCCGGATCGTCCTTGTCGGCGGCGACCTCGTTGCTCACCTCGATGCTGAACTGGGCGTCGGCCATCGCCAGGCCGGACAGCTCGGCGGTGACCTCCTTGGCGAGCCGCTTGGCGGCCTTGCGCCGGATGCCGCTGAGATCGCCTGCGGCTTCGGCCAATTCGCGTGCCAGCTGCTCGACGCGGGCCGCCAGCGCCGTCAGGCCCTCCTCGGAGACGTCGAGCTGGGCCAGCCGCTGCCGCGACTCCTGGGCCCACCGCAGCACCCCGTCGACGTCCGCGGCGTACTTGCGGGTCAGTGTGCGCAGTTCGGCCTGCCGGGCCAGCTTGGCTTCCAGCGCGCTGGCGTCGACCGGCAGCTCGTCCAGGTAAGCGCTGAGTTCGCCGGCCGCGTCGGCCACCACCGTGAGCGCCTCGCCGACCTGGGCGGCCAGCGCCCGCAGCTTCGCGTCGTCGGTCGACTCCAGGGCCGCCCGCGCCCGCCCCAGGCCGTCGGCGGCGGAGTGCCCCGCGTCGGCGTCGTCGGGGGCCCCGGAAAGCGCCGCGTGCGCAGTGACCGCGGCCTCGCGCAGGGTGTCCAGCTCGGAGAGCCGAACGATGTCGGCGACCAGCGCGTCGTCTTCGCCAGGTTGCGGGTCGACGGCGTCAATCTCGTTGAGCGCGAACGTCAGTCGGTCGGACTCCAGCGCGAGTTCGCGCATCCGGTTTCGCCGGTCGATGAGGTCGTGCCGCGCGGTCAGCCAGGCGTCGCGCAGCTTGCGATACCGCTCGAGCGCGGGGCCGGCCTTGGCGAACCGGTCCAGCGCGCCACGCTGCTCCTCGGGCCGCATCAGGCGCAGCTGGTCGTTCTGCCCGTGCAGGGTGAGCAGCTCGGCGGTGAAGTCGCCCAGCGACTTGGCCGGCACGCTGCGACCGCCGAGGTAGGCCCGCGACGGTCCGTCGCGGCTGACCGAGCGCAGCGCGATCACGCTGCCGTCCTCGTCGCGCTCCGCGCCCGACGCGTCGAGCATCCCGTCCAGCTGCGCCACCACGGCATCCTCGAGATCGGTTGTGGTGAAACGCCCTTCGACGACGGCGCGGTCCGCCCCCGAACGCACCCGGGTGGCGTCGGCGCGGGCCCCGCCGAGCAGGTGCAGCCCGGTCACCACCATGGTCTTGCCGGTGCCGGTCTCCCCGGTCAGCACGGTCAGGCCGCGGTCGAACTCCCCGACCGCGGCGCTGATCGCACCGAGCGACTCGATGCGGATTTCGGTGAGCACCCGCCGTTACTTCCCGCGCCAACCCGTCACCGGCAGCCGGAACTTGCGCACCAACCGGTCGGTGAACGGCGCGCTGTCCAGCCGCGCCCATTTCACCGGTGTGTCACAACGGCTTACCTCGATCCGGCTGCCCGCCGGGATCAGCATTTCGCGGCGGCCGTCGCAGAACACCAGGGCGTCGTGGCCGTCCGCCTCGACCTCGATCGCGATGGTGGCGTCGGGGCTGGTGACCATCGGCCGGCCGAACAGCGCGTGAGCGTTGTTGGGCACCACCAGGATTGCCTCCAGGTCTGGCCACAACACCGGGCCGCCCGCGGAGAACGCGTAGGCGGTGGAGCCGGTGGGCGTCGACACCAGCACGCCGTCGCAGCCGAACGCCGACACCGGCCGCCCGTCGATCTCGACGACCACGCCCAGCACGCCCAGCCGCGGGCCCTTTTCCAGGCTGACCTCGTTGAGCGCCCAGCCATGCGCGATCTCCCGGCCGCCCGAGCGCACCAGCACGTCCAGCGTGAGGCGGTTCTCCACCCGGTAGTCCCGGGCGACGATGTGCTCGAGCACCCGGTCGATTGCCTCGGCCTCGGCCTCGGCCAGGAAACCGATCCGGCCCAGGTTGACGCCGAGCACGGGAATCCCGGCGTTGCGGGCCAGTTCGGCCGCGCGCAGGAACGTGCCGTCCCCGCCGAGCACCAGCACCAGTTCGCACCCGTCGGCGGCCTGCGGGTCGGCGTCGACGACCTCGATCTCGACACCCATCGCGCGGATGTCGTCGGGCGCCACGTGCAGCGAACCCCGGTCGACCGCCTCGGCGGACAGCACCCGGAGCCCAATGTCGTTGTCGCCCAGCACCTTCTGCACCCGGGCCGCGGTGTCGGTGGCTTCCTCGCGGCCGGTGTGCACCACCATCAGCACCGTGCGCTGCTCGGTCATTGCGGGCCCCGTTCTACGGCGTGCTCAACCGCAGCCGCCAACTCGTCGTCCGCCAATCCCGTTTCGGTGCGCAACCACAAGAAGTATTCGACGTTGCCCGAGGGGCCCGGCAGCGGGCTGGCGGTGACCCCCGCGGTGTGCCAGCCCAGTTCGCCGGCGCGCCGCGCCACCGCAAGCACGGCGCCGGCGCGCAGGCCCGGGTCGTGCACGACCCCGCCGGCACCCACCTGGCCCCTGCCCACCTCGAACTGCGGCTTCACCATGGGAACGATATCCGCAGTGGCCGAAGCACATCCAGCCAGCGCGGGCAACACAGTGGACAGCGAAATGAACGACAGGTCGGCCACGATCAGGTCGACCGGGCCGCCGAGCGCCTCCACCGACAGGTCACGCGCGTTCGTCCGCTCGACGACGACGACCCGCGGGTCGCAGCGCAGCGACCACGCCAGCTGGCCGTATCCGACGTCCACCGCCACCACCTCGGCGGCGCCGCGGTCCAGCAGCACCTCGGTGAACCCGCCCGTCGAAGCCCCGGCGTCCAGGCATCGCCGGCCCGCCACCGGGATGCCGAAGGCGTCCAGGGCGCCGATCAGTTTGTGCGCGCCGCGTGACACCCAGCCCCGCTCGCCGTCGTCGGCGACGGTCAGGGCCGCGGTGACGGCGACGGCCGTGCCCGGCTTGCGGGCCGGCAGCCCGTCGATGCTGACCCGCCCGGCGCCGATCAACTCGGCGGCCTGCTGGCGCGATCGCGCGAGGCCGCGCCGAACCAGCTCGGCGTCGACGCGGGCGCGGCGGGACATGCGGGCACTCAGCCCTTCTCCGCCGACTCCAGCGCGGCCAGCAGCACGTCGTGCGCCTCGGAAAGGCGGCGCGCAATGTCTTCGAGCTCCGTCAGCGACGGCGCGTTGTCGGGATCGTCCGGCGCGCCGGGCTCGGGCAGCCGGGCCAGCAGGGCGTCGATTTCGGCACGAATCTGTTCGGGATCGGTAGTCATTGCGCTCTTACGCTAGTCACCCGTCAGTCGCTGTGCACCAACGACCAGCGCTGCAGCGCGTCGCGGGCGCGGTCGTCGGCGGCGTGGATGCCGAGCGGGTGCCCGTCGGACCGCGCGCCCCAGACGGCGCTGGCGACCGCCCGCACGATCGACAGCCCGTCGCCGTCGTCGGGCCCGGCGCCGCTGACGGTCACCGCCCCGTCGCCGACGTCGACCCGCCAGGCCGGCTGGGGGCCGACCGCGAGCTGGTCGCCGTCGGAGTGCAGCGCGCGCAGGTCGTGGCCGATGTAGGTCGGCCGCCGCTCGGGTTCGGCGTACACCGCGTCCCGCGCGGAGCTGACCCCGGTGAGGACCATCAGGCTGGGCAGCCTGGCCGCGTTGGCGCCCTCGATGTCGGTGTCCAGCCGGTCGCCGACCACCAGCGGCGCGCGGAATTCGCCCCGGGCCACCGCGTCCGTCAGCAGGCCGGGCGCGGGTTTGCCCGCGACCTGCGGCTCGGCGCCGGTCGCGGCCCGCAGCGCGGCGACCATGGACCCGTTCCCGGGCAACAGGCCCCGCTCGGTCGGCAGGGTCGGATCGATGTTGGCCGCCACCCAGAGCGCGCCGGAGCGAATGGCCAGCGCGGCCTCGGCCAGGTCGGGCCAGCCGATGGTCATCGACAGGCCCTGCACGACGGCGACCGGCTCGTCGTCGTAGCGGCGCACCGGGCGCAGCCCGACGGCGGCGACCTCGTCGGCCAGCGCGTCGGTGCCCACGATCAACACCGGCGACCCGGCCGGCAGCCGATCGGCCAGCAGCCGCGCGGCGCTCTGCGCGCTGGTGGCGACGTCGTCGGCGGCGGCGGTGAAGCCGAGGTCGGTCAGGTGCGCGGCGACCTCGGCGGCGCTGCGCGACGCGTTGTTGGTGACGAAGAACGCGCGGCTGCGCACCTCGGCCAGGGCCTGCACCGCGCCGTCGGTGGGCCGGCGACCGCGAAACAAGGTGCCATCCAGATCGAGCAGCAGGCAATCGTATTGGCGCGCAACGCTTGTCATCTCAGCCCAGCTCGCTGACCCGGTCTTCGGCGTCGGTGACGCCGTCGACATCGGCCGCCGCCGAGCGCAGGAACCATTGCAGCGCCTCGTCTTTGCGGCCCAGGGCCAACAGCGTGTCGGCGTAGGCGTAGAACAACCGCGCCGCCGTCGGGCCCTGGCGGCCCGGGTCCAATTGCGGCGTGGACAAGACGGTCAGCGCCTGCTCCAGCTGCCCGAGGTCCGCGCGCGCGCCGGCCGCGACGATGCGCAGCTCGTCGGCGTCGTCACCGTCGAGCTGGGCCGCCTCGGGCCCGCGCGCGAGTTCGATCGCGCGTTCCGGGCGGCCAAGTCCCCGTTCGCAATCCGCGATCAGGGCGAGCAGGTTGGACTTGCTGCCCATCCTGCGGGCGGCGCGCAGCTCGGCCAGCGCCTGGGCCCAGTCGCCGCAGTGATAGGCGGCGATTCCGACCGCCTCACGGATCGCGGCGATCCGGCTGGACCGGGCCCGGGCGGCGCGGGCGTGGCTCAGCGCGGCCTCCGGGTCCTCGTCGAGCAACTCGCCGGCGGCGACCAGGTGGCGCGCCACCGCGTCGGCGGTGGCACGGTCCAGGGTGCTCAGCTCGCCGCGGATCTCCGGCGCCAGCTGCCGGGCCTCCACGCCGGGCGGTATCGGCGGCCCGGCGTCGGGCTCGCGGCGACCCTCGGGCTCGCGGCGGGCGTCGGGCTTCTGCGGCTGGGCCGGTCGCGCGCGGCCCGGCCCCGACCAGGCGCCGGACGAACGCGGGCGCCGTTCACCCCGCTGCCGCTGCCTGTCGTCGACCACGCAGCCGAGGATACGGGGGCCGCCGGGCTAGTACGCCGTGAGCCGGTTCTGCAGCAGCGGCGCGATCACCGCCGGGCAGAAGTTCGCGATGGCGACGATGGTGAACAGGCCGGCCGAGTCGTAACCGAGGCCGCTGCGCCTGGCCATCTCGGCGGACACCGTGTCGAAGGACTGGCCCGGCATGACCAGCATGGGGCACACCGACTGGCCCAGCGCCAGCGCGCTGGCGGGGTGGGGATAGGTGATCCCGGCGTTGGACAAGGCCATCAGGAAGGCGTTCCCGCGCATGTCGGCGCGCACGGGCGCGGCCAGCGGCGCGGCCAGCCCCGCCACGCAGGCGCCCACCCCCAGGACGCGCAGCAGGGCCCACCGGACGCGCCGCAGGGATATCACCGTGACCACCCTGGCCAATCCGGGTCACAGCCGCAACACGGAACGGTAAAGATTTGCGCACCAACGCGTTTTGCGCGTGCGTTCCTAGACCTTTTCGCTGACCTTTTCGATCCCGGCGACCGTGCGCTTGCCGCGGCGCAGCACCAGCCACCGGCCGTGCAGGAAATCCGTGGGCTGCGGCGCCCACTCCTCGCTGTCGATCCGGGCGTTGTTGACCGACACCCCGCCCTCGCCGATGGTGCGGCGGGCGGCCTTCCTGCTCTCCGACAGGCCGCTGGCCACCAGCAGGTCGACGATCCCGTCGGGGGCGCCGGGTTTGAGCTCGGCCACCGAGGCCTCGCGCAGCGCGGCCGCCAGCGTCGCCTCGTCCAGCCGGTCCAGCTCGCCCTGACCGAACAGCGCCCGGCTGGCGTGCTCGACGGCCTCGGTGGCCGCTTCGCCGTGGACGAGCACGGTCAGTTCGCGGGCCAGCCGGCGCTGGGCGGCGCGCTGCTGCGGGCGCTCCCGGGTGGCCTGCTCCAGCTCGGCCAGCTCGTCGGCCGACAGGAAGGTGAACCACCGCAGGTACCGGATCACGTCGGCGTCGGCGGTGTTGAAGAAGTACTGGTACCACGCGTACGGGGTGGTCATCGCCGGGTCCAGCCACAGGCTGCCGCCGCCGGTGGACTTGCCGAACTTGGTGCCGTCGGCCGCGGTGACCAGCGGAACGGTGAGCGCGTGCACCGTCGCGCCCAGCTTCTGGCGGACCAGCCGGACGCCCGCGATGATGTTGCCCCACTGGTCGGAGCCGCCGATCTGCAGCGTGCAGCCGTACCGCCGGTGCAGCTCCACGTAGTCGTTGGCCTGCAGCAGCATGTAGCTGAACTCCGTGTAGGAGATGCCCTCGCCCTCCAGCCGCCGCCGGATGGTGTCGCGATCCAGCATGACGTTGACCGAGAAATGCTTGCCGAGGTCGCGCAGGAACTCGATGGCCGAGAGGCCTTGGGTCCAGTCCAGGTTGTTGACGACGACCGCGCCCGTCGGGGATTGGTCGAAATCGACGAAGCGCTCCAGCTGCCCGCGGATGCGCCCGGTCCAGTCCGCGACGGTGTCCGCCTCGTTCAGGGTGCGCTCGCCGACGTCGCGCGGGTCCCCGATCATGCCGGTGGCCCCGCCGGCGAGCACGATGGGGCGGTGCCCGGCCCGCTGAAACCGCCGCAGCGCCAGCAGCGGCACCAGGTGCCCCGCGTGCAGGCTGGGCGCGGTGGGATCGAAACCCGCGTACACGGTCAGCGGCCCGCGCTCGGCGGCCAGCGCGTCGAGGTCGGTGGACTGCGCGATCAGGCCGCGCCAGCCCAGCTCGTCAAGGATCCCGGAAGACATCGCGCACGACTTTAGTCGCTCCCGGGGCCACGATTCGCCGCCGCGCGGCTCGATAAGGCAAGCTAACCACCGTCGCGCCATCGACGTGGGCGCGCCGACGACGCGGAGCGTGATGGACAACCGATACTGGCCGATCGTGGTCATCGCGGTGATGCTCGCCCTCGGGCTGACGCTCACGATCGACGACTTCAAGCGCGCCGCCACGCTGCGCAAACCCCTGGCGGTGGCGCTGATCTGCCAGGCGTTGTTGCTCCCGGCCCTGTGCCTGGTGATCGCCGAGGCCTTCCGCCTCGCGCCCCCGCTGGCCGTCGGGCTGATGCTGATGGCCGCGACCCCCGGCGGGACGATGTCGAGCATCCTCAGCCACCTGTTCAACGGCGACCTGGCGCTGAACCTCACGCTGACCGCGATCAACGCCGTGCTGTCGATCGTCGCGCTGCCCGCCATCCTGGCGGTGTCGATGACCTGGTTCCTCGGCGAGGGGCGGTTTCTCCCCCTGCAACTGGACAAGTTCTTCGCGGTGTTCGGCATGGTGCTCGTCCCGATCGCCACCGGGGTGGCCTTCCGGCACCGCTTTCCCGAGGCGGCCCGGCGGCTGCAGAAGCCGGTTCGGATCTTGGCCATCGCCCTGCTGGTCGTCGCCGTGCTGGGCGCCGTCGCCGGCGGACGAAAGACGCTGTGGCACAACATCGGAGCGCTGACCGGGGCCGTCGTGGCCTTCTGCGCGGTCAGCCTGACGGTCGGCTACCTGGCGCCGCGGCTGATGCGCCTGGCTCCCCGGCAGGCCGTGGCGGTCAGCCTGGAGGTCGGCATGCACAACGCCGTGGTGGCGATGGGCGTGGCGTTGAGCCCGCAGTTGCTCAACAGCGTCGAAATGGCCACGCCGGCCGCGCTATACAGCGCCGTCGCGCCCCTGATGGCCCTGACGTTCGTGTTCCTCGCGCGGCGCGTGGACCCCGCGTATCGCGCCGTCGCCCTGGCCGACGCCTAGACCTAATCACTGGTGGCGACCCGCTTCGCCCGGTCCCCCAGCTTCGCGGGGGTGCCCCCAACGCCGCGCTTGCGATCGCCACTAATCACTGGTGCCCGGGGCCGGCGCCCGCGGGCTGCGCCGGTACGCCGAAACCTCCGGGCGGCCCGGGAGCCACAGTCGCCACGGCCGGTCGGCGGCCTTGCTGACGCCCACGCGTGGCCCGGACACGGCGGTCAGCGGCTCGTTCAGTTCCAGCGTTACCGCACCGTTCGGGTCGAACAGGTCAATGCCGTTGTCTTCCATGGTGATTCCCAGGGCCGAGCACAGGTTGCCCGGGCCACGCGCGAGCGCGGCCGCGCGGACCAGCTCGCCGCGCCGGGCGCGGGCGACGTCGGTGCCATCCTCCAGCGCGGCGGCCCGCAGCAAGACGGCCGCGGCGGTCCCGTCGGGCCCGCAGGAGACGTTGGCGCAGACGTGGATCCCGTGGCTGCGGTAGGTGTAGAGCCGGCCGGGCGGACCGAACATCACCGCGTTGCGGCCGGACATGCCGCGGTAGGAGTGGGCCGCGGCGTCGGGCCAGGGGCCGTCGGGAACGCCGCCGTAGGCCTCGACTTCGACGATGACGGCGCTGACGCCGCGCCCGGTGAGGGTGGCGCCGAGCAGCCGATGGGCGGCCGCGACGGGGTCGACGAGCAGCTCGCGTGCGGCCACCCACCGAACCTACCGGCACCGCCGCCATGGCAATATCCCGGTGTCGCGGGGACCCCCAGGACCCCGAGAAGGAGCCGAGCCATGCATTCGATCGACCCCGCCGCCACCGCGTGGCTGCTGGCCAGCACCGCGCTGGTCCTGCTGATGACCCCCGGCCTGGCCATCTTCTACGGCGGCATGGTGCGCACCACCGGGGTGCTCAACATGATCATGATGAGCTTCATCTCCATCCCGCTGGTGACGGTGGCGTGGCTGCTGGTGGGCTACACCATCGCGTTCTCCGAAGACGGGGCGAGCGGCTTCGTCGGCAACCTTCGCCACATCGGAATGCTCGGCATCAACCCGGACACCGCCCACGGCGCGGTACCCGAATTGCTGTTCGCCACCTTCGAGGTGACGTTCGCGATCATCACGGCCGCGCTGGTGAGCGGCGCCATCGCCGACCGCGCCAAGTTCGCCGCCTGGATGGTGTTCGTCCCGGTGTGGGCCGTAGTCGTGTATTCGGTTGTGGCGCATTGGGTGTGGGGGCCGGGCGGCTGGCTGGCCAAGCTCGGCGTGCTCGACTACGCGGGCGGCCTGGTCGTCGAGATCGTGTCCGGGTCCTCGGCCCTGGCCCTGGCGCTGGTGCTCGGGCCGCGCATCGGCTTCAAGAAGGACGCGATGCGCCCGCACAACCTGCCGCTGGTGTTGCTCGGCGTCGGCCTGCTGTGGTTCGGCTGGTTCGGGTTCAACGCCGGTTCCGCGCTGGCCGCCAACGGGACCGCGGCGGCCATCTTCCTCAACACGCTCGTCGCCGGCTGCCTCGGCATGCTCGGCTGGCTGTCGGTCGAACAGATCCGCGACGGCCGGCCCACCACGTTCGGCGCGGCGTCCGGGGTGGTGGCCGGGCTGGTCGCCATCACGCCGTCGTGCGGAACCGTGAACACGCTCGGCGCGGCGGTCGTCGGGCTCGCGGCCGGCGTCGTGTGCTCGTTCGCGGTCAGCGCGAAATTCCGCTTCAACTACGACGATTCGCTCGACGTGGTGGGCGTGCACTTCGTGGGCGGCGTGGTGGGGGTGTCGCTGATCGGGCTGCTGGCCACCGCGGTCATGACGTCGGGGCCGCGGGGCCTTTTCTACGGGGGCGGCCTGGGCCAGCTGGGCAAGCAGTCGCTCGCGATCGTCGTCGTCGGGCTCTACGCGTTCACCGTGTCGTTCGTGCTGGCCAAGGTGATCGACCGGCTGATGGGCTTCCGGCTCAGCGCCGAAGACGAGACGACCGGCGTCGACCTCACCCAGCACGCCGAGACCGCGTACGCCGAGGGCGTGCACGGGCACCTGCCGCTGCGCCGTCCCGGATTGGACGACCGCACCAACCCTTGACAACGCCTCCCCGGAGGACGATATTCATCACATGATGACTTCATCACGTGATGAATTAATCGGCGACCAGGCCGTCCGCATCGATCACCTGCGCGTGATCCGCGGTAAGCGGCCCGCCCTGCACGACTTCTCGGTGCAGATCGGGCGCGGCAGCATCACCGGCCTGCTCGGCCCGTCGGGCTGCGGCAAAACCACCCTGATGCGCTGCATCGTCGGCACCCAGATCGTGACCTCGGGCACCGTCACGGTGCTCGGCCACCCGGCCGGGTCGGCGCCGCTGCACCGCCGCGTCGGCTACCTGCCCCAGGACCCCACCATCTACAACGACCTGCGGATCGTCGACAACGTCCGCTACTTCGCCTCGCTGTACGGTTTCGACCGCCACGCCGCCGACGCCGCGATCGAGCGGGTCGGGCTGGCCGACCACCGAAGCGCCTACTGCGGCAACCTTTCCGGCGGCCAGCGCACCCGGGTGTCGCTGGCGTGCGCGCTGGTCTGCCGCCCCGAGCTGCTCGTGCTCGACGAACCCACCGTTGGCCTGGACCCGGTGCTGCGCGCCGATCTCTGGGAGCAGTTCACCGAGCTGGCCCGCGGCGGAACCACGCTGCTGGTGTCCAGCCACGTCATGGACGAGGCCGACCACTGCGGCGACCTGTTGCTGATGCGCGACGGCCACCTGCTCGCGCACACCACCCCGACCCAACTACGAGAGGACACCGGATGCACGTCACTGGAGGACGCGTTTCTGTCCATCATCAGGCGCAACACCATGCGCCAAGCCGGTTAGGGCTCAAGGGCTACACCGCGACCACGACGCGGATCCTGCGCCAGCTGGCGGCCGACCACCGCAGCGTCGCGATGATCCTGTTCGTGCCGGTGCTGGTGATCACGTTGATGTACTTCATGTTTCAGAACGCGCCGCACCGGCCCGGCACGCCGGCCCCGTTCAACAACGCCTGCCTGATCCTGCTGGGCCTCTTCCCGCTGTTCGTGATGTTCATCATCACGGCGATCACCATGCAGCGCGAACGCGCCTCCGGGACGCTCGAGCGCATCCTGACCACTCCCCTGCGCCGGTTCGATCTGCTGATGGCCTACGGCACGGCCTTCTCGACGGCCGCTGCGGCGCAGGCAGTTCTGGCCTGCATCGTGTCGTTCTGGTTGCTCGGTTTCGACACCGCCGGCAGCCCGGCGTGGGTGTTCGCGATCGCGATCGTCAACGCCGTTCTCGGCGTGGGCCTGGGCCTGTTGTGTAGCGCGTTCGCCCGCACCGAGTTTCAGGCCGTGCAGTTCATCCCGCTGGTGATGGTGCCGCAGCTGTTGCTGGCCGGCATCATCGTGCCGCGGGCGGTGATGCCGCACTGGCTGCAGTGGGTCAGCAACGTGATGCCGGCCAGCTACGCGCTGGAGGCGCTGCAGCAGGTGGGCGCGCACCCGCAGCTGACCTACATCGCGGTGCGCGACATCGTCGTCGTGCTGGGGTTCGCGCTGGCGGCGCTGTGTCTTGCGGCCGCGACGCTGCGGCGGCGGACCAGCTAGTGGCCGTTGCTAAAGCCGGGCGCCGGCGGCCCGGGCGGCCGGCCGGCAGCTCCGACACCCGCGATCGCATCCTGGCGTGCGCGCGAGAGCTGTTCGCCACCAATGGGATTGGCAACACCTCGATCCGCGCCGTGGCGGCGGCGGCCGGCGTCGATTCGGCGCTGGTGCACCATTACTTCGGCACCAAGGAGAAGCTGTTCGCCGCGGCCGTGCACATCCCGATCGATCCGATGGACATCATCGGCCCGCTGCGCGAGGTGCCGATCGACGAAATCGGCCACCGGCTGCCGTCGATGTTGTTGCCACTGTGGGACTCCGAGATCGGCACGGCCTTCGTCGCCACGCTGCGGTCCATCCTGGCCGGCACGGAGGTCAACCTGTTCCGCACGTTCATCGAGGACGTGATCGCGGTGGAAGTCGGTGCGCGCGTTGACAATCCGCCCGGAAGCGGAATCCTCCGCGTCCAATTCGTGGCGTCGCAGCTGGTGGGCGTGGTGCTGGCGCGCTACATCCTGCAGTTCGAGCCGTTCGCGTCGCTGCCGGCCGAGCAGGTCGCGCGGACCATCGCGCCGAACCTGCAGCGCTACCTCACCGGGGATCTGCCGGACGGCCTCGTGCCATGAGCCGCGCGTGCTCGTCGTCGCCGACGTCGCGGGCCTCGTCGACGAGCAGCACCGGGATGCCGTCCTCGATGCGGTAGGCCCGGCGCAGCCGCGGGTTGTACAGCTCGTCGTCGATGAGCAGCAACGGGCCGCGGTCGGCCGGGCACACCAGGATGCTCAGCAGCGAATCGTCAACCATCGGCACGCCCGCTCAGCGCCGCCCGCACGCCCGGGGTCAGCTTGCGGAAGAAGTTGCCCTCGGCGTCGAAATGCCAAACGTGGCGGCCCGGTTTGGGAATCCCGGCGGCGCGCAGGGCGCTGACGGTCGGACGGTAGGTCGCGCTCAACGTCATCTCCGGGCATACCTGGACGATGTCGGGGCCCACCCCGACGGGGATCTTCGCGACGGCGTCCGTCAGGTCGGCCGCGGTGATGCTGGCGCCGGGTAGCAGCGTGACCGCGGAGACCGCGACTTCCCGGTCGCCCACCGGCACGTTGTAGGTCACCGCGAGGTCGACACCGTTGACGCAGCCCAGCACGTCGGTGACGGACTCCGGATACACCAGGCCGCGGGCGGTGTGCACCACCGAGCCGCGCCGGCCCGCCCACCAGTAATCGCCGTCGTCGTCGCGGTAGAACAGGTACTCGGTCGAGATCCAGGTGTCGCCGGCGGCGAACACGCCGCGCTTGACCGACGCCGTCGGGTCGATCGGGCCGTTGGACGCGGCCAGCAGCACCCCGACCTGCTTCGGCTCGGCGATCTCGACGAAGCCGCGATCGTTCTCCAGGATCAGATCGTGCTCGGCGTCATAGGCGCCCAGCTCGATGCGCCCGACGCCGGGCAGCGGCCGGCCCTTGCTGCCGGTCTTGGCGCCGGACACGTTGGCCAGCACGGCCTGCCCGTCGGTGGTGGCGAAGAACTCGACGACGTGGGCCGGCGCGAACGCGTCGACCACCCGTCCCCACAGCCCGGTCGGCATGCCGGAGCCGATGAACAGCCGCACCGGGTGGTTGCCGTGCAGCACGAACGCGGGATCGTCCACGATCTCCCGGAGCATGGCCCAGGTGTAGGACACCACCGTCACGCCGTACTGGCGCACCTCCTGCACGAAGCGGTCGCGGTCCAGGCCGCGCGACAGCGCGATGCGGGTGCCGCCGACCACCGCGCCGCCCAGGCTGACCAGCAGCGCCGACTCGTGGTGCAGCGGCGTCAGGCAGTACAGCGTGTCGCGGCGGTCGAGGGCCGCCGTGGAGGCGGTCCCGAAGGCGGACACGGCCCAGCGGTAGTTGGTGATCTGCTTGGCCACCAGCTCGCCCCCGGCCGCGCTGAAGGCGATGAAGGCCAGGTCCCGGGCCAGGCCGGGGTTGGGCCGGTACCAGCCGGGCAGCTCGACGGCGTCGGGGTCGATCTGCTCCATGTCGATGACGTCGCTGTCGTCGGGCAGGTGCAGATCCCGCGCCTCGCCGCCGCCCAGCACCAGCACCTGCCGCAGCCCCTGGCGGTCCGACGCCAGCACCGCCTCCAGGTTGGGCGGGTCGGTCAGCAGCTCGGTCACTCCCCCGAGCCGGACCGATGCGGCCAGGTCGGCGTCCGGCCGCATCACCACCGCGATCGCGCCCAGCCGCGACAGCGCGGCGATGGCGACCAGCGCGCTGGGCCGCGTCTCCATCAGCACGCCCACCCGATCCCCTTGGCGCACACCGACATCGATCAGGCCGCGCACGACGTTGTTGATGCGCCGGTTCACGGCCTCGTAGGTGTGCACGCGGCCGTCGAACAGCAGGAACTCGCCCTGCGGGGCGTCGTGGGCCTGCTCTTCGATGATGCGGCCCAACGAGATTCGCGTGTGGTCGTTGATCTGTCCCAGCCGCACCAGGCGCGGCAGCGTGCGGGCCGTTTCGACGGCCAGGGTGCGCACGGATTTGTTGGCCGCGACCACCGTGTTGGCCGCCCCGCGCACCAGGCCGAGCGCGGCTTCGGACACCTCGCCGACGCCGTGCACCAGCCGGGAGCTCAACGCGACGCCGCTGTCGGTGTGCTCCTCGGGCTGGTCGGCCATCAGGTCGATGCTGTCCGGTTTGTCGCCGCCGGTGGACAGCCACTTCACCCATTCGGCGACGGTCGGCCAACTCTGTTGCGCCGCTTTGGATCCCACGACCAGGCCGAAATGGCCCGTGCGGATGGTCCGTTCGTACACTTCGGCGTCGGGGGCGGCCCGCCGGATGCCACGCACCGACGCGGGCTGGCCGATGTCGTCCACCTCGCCGACGAAGGCCAGCACGGGACAGGTGATGTCGGTGAGCGTGACCATCTGGCCGTTGACGGCGAAGCCGCCGGTCATCATCCGGTTATGGGCGATGAACTGCTTGAGCAGTTCGGAGATGGCCGGGCCCGACCACGCGATCCATCCCTCGCGCTCGAGGAACCGGCGCTGCTGTTCGCGCGGGAGCAGCGCCTCGCGGTCGTGCAGCTGGCGCAGGAAGTCCACCCGGGCCTTGGCGGTCTTGAGCGGGTCCAGCATCTGGAAGCCGGTGCGCGCCATCCAGCTGGGGATGGCCAGCCGGCTGAACACGTGGTCGGCCATGAAGTTGGCGGCCGGCGCGGCGAAGTTCGCCGGGATGCCCATGGGCAGGGCGGCCAGGGTGTCCACCGGCGACCCGAAGGTGACGATGCTGGCCAGGCTCTTCGACCGCCGGTAGGCGGCGACCTGGTAGCACCACATGCCGCCTTGCGAGTACCCGACCAGGTGGATGTCGCTGCCGGTGGTCTCCTTGACCGTGTCGATGGCCTGACTGAGCGCGACGATGTGGTCGGCCAGGGTGCGGCGCATGCCGCCCTCGACCTTGTCGGGTTCGCCGAAGTCGATCACCCACGGATCGATCCCGTTGGCGTGCAGGATGCCGACCGCGCCCTCCTCGCGGGTGACGTCCCACATGTCGGCCGACATCATCATCGGGTGCACCATCAGCACCGGCGGGCCCACCGGCGGTTTGTCCGGCCGGCTGTCCGGCGGGAAATAACGTCGGAGCTTGTACATCGGTACGCTCTCGACGATCTGCGACGGCGAGGGGACGGTACCTGTTTCCAAGCCCCCCAGCCGGACGACCTCCAGCCCGTTCTGCGCCGTAGCGATCAGGCGCTCGACCGGTCGCGTAACGATCGACAAGTTGAGATCCACGGCCCGCTCCCCTATGTCTTGACAGCTCCGACATCATGGCACACCGGCGATCTTGGCGGGCCTGGCCAGGCAATTTGCCCGGGCGCGGGGTCTAGTGGCAATGCGCGAATTGGTTCTCGCAAAACATGCCGACGGCGTTCGAGCCCCTCGAGGGTTTGGCTTCGTCGGACGGATCGACCGTGAGCGCGGGGGTCGAGGTCACCAATTGGTCGAGGAGCGACGGCCCCGGCGCCCCGAAAACATCCGAATCCGCGCGCGCGGCGCCGGCGCCGCCGATCAGAGTCATCACGCCCACCGCCGCGGCCAGCAGCAGTCCGCGAACAAGCGGGTGAGTTCTCATCGCGGCACTCCTGTCGTCCCCTACTCCAAGCTGACGATTCTACCGGCCTGGCAAACGAGGCAGGTGCGGGATTTCCGGTCCCATAACGGTCACGAACGCACAACGACTTCGGCGGGACGGCCAGCAAATTTCGCGACCGTGCTCGTGCCGTACCTACGGTGTCGTCGTGTGGCCGGTAGCTGTGGTCGTTCGTCGCGCCGCGATCCTCGCGTCGTGCATCGTCATGTCGGCGGTCCCGGCGCCTCGGACGCTGGCGGATCCCGACGCCGAAGAAGCCGCCGCCACCTCCGCAGCGGCACCCGATGAGGGGCGGATTCCCTCGTCCGACCCGGTGACCTTCACGACGCCCGAGGGCTGGGTCTTGGCCCTCGGGGCGAAGGACGAGTCACAGACTCCGATAGCGCCGCTGACGACCGCGGTCTCGTCTCGCGAATATCTCTCTCGCGGAACATTCGCCGCTTCGCTGGAAGGGCTCGAAAACCCTGCCGGCGTCCTCGAGGTGGGCTACGAAATCGGCTGCGGGATCGACATGAGCACGTCCAACGGCGTCACGATGGCGGGCAGCGCCGGCGTCAACCCGGGCATCGGCTTCCCGTTGGCCGGTGGTTTCATCCCGCTGGTGACCACGCCGTTCAACGGGGTGGTCACCGTCGGCCTCAAACCCGGCGTGATCCTCGTCGTGCCGGTGACCAGGAAGGAATTCAAGGGCCCACATCCCCGCGTCATCATCACCGGCTTTCACGTCAAAATCGATGGCTGCGTGGGTCAGTCGTTCATCCGGTCGTATGCGACCCTGACCCAGCAGACGGACGAATCCGACGTGGTGCTCTCCTACGTTGGCGTCACCAAGTCCGTCTGAACCCTTGTCCCGCAGTCAGAACGGCGGCGGGTCCTCGTCCGGCGGGGCGGGTCCAATTCCGCTGGCGGCGTTGGTGTTTAGCGCCACGCCGGAGTCGCGGTTGTGTTGACGCTCGCTGGCGACGCGGTGGGCGCGGTTCTGGGCGCGGGTTCGGTTGCGCCGCGGCATCATTGCGGTGCGTTCGCCGCAACGCTCAACGACCGTCTGAACGGGGGCGTCGCCGGTGGGCGCGCACAGGCTGGGGAACAACAGCGCGCTGCCCGGGGTGGTGACGTAGGTATGCTTGTCGGGCAGCCGCCAGATCAGCGTGCCGTCGGGCAGCTGTTGGTCGCGCCAACCCCAGAACGTTTTCAGCAAATGATGTTGGCGGCAAAGACATTTCAGGTTCGACGGATGCGTCGCCCCACCCTCGGCGTACGGGACCGTATGGTCGATGTCGCAGTCGACGGCCGGGCGCTCACAGCCCGGCGCCCGGCAGGTCAGGTCCCGGCACCGCACGAAGTCGGCCAGCTTGGCCGAGGGAATGTAGCGCGGCTCGGCCTCGAGCGGGGCGCCCAGCGGCACCAGCTTGGCCGTGCGCGCCAGTTCGGCGATCACCTCGGCCGGCACGAGCCCCTCCACGCCGGGCAGCACACCCGGGGCCGCGCCGCGGCCACCGACCGCGGCCTGCTCGGCGACCACATGGATCACCACATTGCTCGCCGTGCGCCCACCGGCGTCGCAGCCCGGCGTCCCGCACTGACAACCCAACCGATCCGCACCGGCGGCCAGCGCGCCGAGAGCATCGGCCCGCCGCCGCCGCTGGGTGCGCGGATCGGCGCCGCACACGCCGGCGGCCAACTCGTCGAGCCGCCGATCCAGAGCATGCCCGTCGGCGCCGAACACGCTGCCCGTCAGCCACGCCATCCCCGACTCATTGGCTTGCATGTCGACAAAGCGATCGTCGATCGCCTCCTTGGCCCGCCGCACCGCGTCGGCGTCCACCAGCGCCACCACCCGGTCGACCGCCGCGCCCAACCCGCCGCGGGTCAGTGACGGCCGTCGCGACAGCAGCGCCGCGACCCGCGCGTCCACCCGCTCCAACACCCCAGGGTCGGTGACCAGGTCGGTGCGGAACACGAGCGTCTGAAACGCCCGATAGTCGATGTCCCCGGCCTGGAACGCCTTGCCCACCTGCGGCAGCCGCTCACGCATCGCCATCGCATACCGCAGATAGCTGTGCGCCATCGCCACACTGCAGCCCAACGCCGCGCCCACCTCCGCGGCCACCGCATCCCACGCGTCGGCCGCCCAGTCCGCCCGCTCCCCCGACTCCCGGCACCGGAGCACCAGCAAGTCCGCGACCGCGACCAAACGTTCCGCGGCCGCCCCCGCCTCCGCCCGCCCGGCGTCACGCATGCGGCCCAGCAGGACCGCCGACTCCGGCGCCGGAGGCGACGCGTGCCATCGTTCGAACATGTGTTCGATGCTACACGACGGGCCCGACAACACGCCACCATCCGACACCGGTCGGACTGTTTACACCGTCGGGGATCGGGTACGCAGCCGGTGCGCCTCGGTCACGACGCGCCGTCGGGACCACTTCGGTTGAAACACACAGCTGGGCGTGCCAGCTCTCTGGGCCGGTCATCGCGAGCCTTCATCGCGCGGTGGCCGCCTGGGCGTGTTTCGTTTCTCCAGGTGAGGTGACGCATGGGCAGTACGGCAACTTGCCAGGCTCGGCACCCAAAACGTCTTCTTTTGCAACCTATTTCGCGCACTCATCGGCGTCTCCAGTAACTGACCAGTCAGGAAGGAAACCAGATGTTGTTGTTAGGCAACGGCGGACGGCGGACGGGCGAGGCCGAACACCTCGCCGAGCGGGCGTTCTACAACGTCGCGCACGGTCGCTTCGAACGCTCGCTGTCCGGGCTGACGGCCATCGCGGCCGCGGTCACGACGGCGGAAATCTATTTCGAGCACTACAAGGCGAGCTTCGGCAACAAGTGGATGTGGAGCCCGATCGTGGTGACGCCACCCGTCGTGGTGGCCGGGATCGGCGGGGTGTTCTCGCGCCGCTGGGCCAAACTCTGGTTGCCGATCACGGCGGGCATCTACACCGCCAACGGCCTGCTGGGCGAATACCTGCACGCCCGGGGCGTGGCCCGCAAACCCGGCGGGTGGAAGAACGCGTCCTACAACGTGCCCATGGGCCCGCCGATCGTGGCGCCGGGGTTGATGTGCATGGTCGGGGCGATGGGACTGCTGGCCTCGATCCTGCGGCGCGAAAGGTTCCGGGGCTGAGCGCGATGGCCGACACCTCACGCCCCGATCACCTGCCCAACCTGCGCGCGGATCGCAAACCCCCGCACCCGTCCTGGCTGCCCAAGCAGCGCCGCGGTGTCACGCCCCAGATGATCGGGCGCTACCCGGATTACGACGTGCTGGAGACCACCGACACTTGGGACGCAGCCACCAAGAAGGTGGTGCTGGCCCGGCTGGAACCGCCGGGCCCACTGCGGTTCTTCACCGCCGAAGAGGAGCCGTGCCTGCGCGCGTTCTGCGACACGGCGCTGGCGCAGGACCGCGAACCCCGCGTGCCGGTGCCCGAGTCCGTAGACTCCAAGCTCGCCGACGGGCGGCTCGACGGTTACCAGTACGCCGACATGCCCGACGACCGCGACACGTGGCGGCTGGTGCTGCGCGGCCTCGACGAGACCGCCTCCAGCCGCTACGGCCAGGCATCGTTCGCCGACGCCGACCCCGAGACGCGCGAGGCGATCGTCGAGAAGTTCTCCCGGGCCGATCTGGACGGCGGTGCCTGGGCGCGCCTGAACGTCAAACGCGCATGGTCGGTGTGCATGCGAATGGTGTTGTCCGGCTTCTACTCCCACCCATGGGCCTGGAACGAGATCGGGTTCGGCGGGCCCGCCTACCCGCGCGGCTTCATGCGCCTCGGCGGCGCGACCGGGCCCGCCGCCGCACGCGAGCCTTTCGAGAGGCCGGGTGCCACGGACGAAGACCCGGTTCGCGTCGTTCAGCGCGGTGAGCTGTGATGGGCGATCGACTCCGCGGGCTGCTCAGGGGCGCGGTCGGACCGAAGGACAACGATTCGCGCTTCCTGCTCGACGTGCATTCGCGCGACCTGCCCGGCGAAAAGACCATGCGGCGTTACGCCGACGACGACGAGGTTGATCTGGTGGTCGTCGGCGCGGGCGCCGGCGGATCGGTGCTCGCCCAACGGCTGGCGCGCGCGGGCTGGCGGGTGGTGATCCTCGAAGCGGGCCCGTTCTGGCATCCGGACGAGGACTGGGTCTCCGACGAGGCGGGCTCCCACGCCCTGTATTGGACGCAAAAGCGCATCATCGGCGGCGACGACCCAATCGAACTGGGCAAGAACAACTCCGGGCGGGGCGTGGGCGGTTCGATGGTCCATTACGCGGGCTACACCCCGCGCTTCCATCCCAGCGACCTGCAGACCTACACGCTCGACGGCGTGGGGGCGGATTGGCCGATCGACTACGAGGACATCCGCCCGCATTACGAGCGCATCGAGCTGGAGTTGCCGGTGGCCGGGCAGAACTGGCCCTGGGGCTATCCCCATCGGTATTCCTTCTCCCCCCATCCGATTTCGGGCGCCACGGCCAAGCTTTGGCGGGGCGCCATGCAGCTCGGCATCGAGATGCGGGTCGGGCCCGTCGGCATTGTCAACGGCACCTTCGGTAATCGCCCGCACTGCATCTACCGCGGCTACTGCCTGCAGGGCTGCAAGGTCAACGCCAAGGCCAGCCCGTACGTCACGCACCTGCCGGATGCGCTGGCGCACTCCGTGGAGATCCGCGCCAACTGCATGGCCGCCCGGGTCGAGCTCGACGAGACCGGCGCCGCGCGCGGGGTGGTCTACTACGACGAGGCCGGCGGCACCGAACGGCTGCAACGGGCCAAGGTCGTCGCGATCGCCGGGTATTCCATCGAGACCCCGCGCCTGCTGCTCAACTCCGCCAGCGAGCGGTTCCCGAACGGTCTGGGCAACAACGACGATCAGGTCGGCCGCTACGTCATGGTGCAGGGTGCCACGCAGTCCGCGGGCCGATGGTCCGAAGAGGTCCGGATGTACAAGGCCCCTCCGCCGGAGGTGTCCTCGGAGCAGTTCTACGAGACCGACGCGTCGCGGGGGTTCGCCCGCGGCTTCGCCATCCAGACCGTGTCCCCGATGCCGATCGGCTGGGCCGAACACGTTCTCGCCGAAGGGCATTGGGGCCGGGCGTTGCGAGAGTACATGCGCGACTACAACCACTGGGCCACCATCGGCGTGCTGAACGAGCTGTTGCCGCAGCCGGACAACCGCGTCACGCTCGCCGACGAGACCGACCACTACGGCCTGCCGGTGGCCCGGTTCGACTACACGCTGTGCGACAACGACAAAGCCAACATGGCCTACTCCACCAAGGTGATCGGCGACATCCTGCACGCGGCCGGCGCCCAGGACGTGCTGACCATCGAGCGGTTCGCCCACCTGATCGGCGGGGCCCGCATGGGCACCCGCCCGGACAACTCGGTGGTCGACGCCGATCACCGGGTGTGGGGCGTTCCCAACGTGTTCCTCGCCGACGGCTCGGTGTGCCCGACGCAGGGCTCGGCGAACCCCGCATTGACCATCATGGCGTTGGCCTCGCGGCTGGCCGAACGGATGGCGAGCGGTAAGATCCGCAGCGACGCCCCGGCGAGGCGGCCCTCGGAGGCCGGGGTCCGTGGCTGACCGCACGATCGACGTCGAGGCGACCTACTCGCCCCGGGTGTTGCGCGAGTACGCGCTACTCGCCGACGGCGAGCGCGCCGCCCTGGTCGGCCCCCAGGGCGACGTCGCATGGATGTGCGCGCCGCGCTGGGATTCCGACGCCGTCTTCTCCAACCTCATCGGTGGTGGCGGGGTGTACGCGGTCACGCCGACCGACGTGCGGCACGTCTGGGGCGGCTATTACGAGCCGGGCAGCCTGATCTGGCGCAATCGCTGGATCACCCGCGACGGCATCGTGGAATGCCGTGAGGCGCTGGCCTTTCCGGGTGACCCGGATCGGGCGGTGCTGCTGCGCCGCCTGCTGGGCTGCCGCGGGACCGCCCGCGTGCGGGTGGCGCTGCAGCCGAGCGCGGGGTTCGGCCGGCACGGCCCCGGTG
Source organism: Mycobacterium sp. E2989 (assembly GCF_001667595.1). NCBI lineage: Bacteria > Bacillati > Actinomycetota > Actinomycetes > Mycobacteriales > Mycobacteriaceae > Mycobacterium > Mycobacterium sp. E2989. The sequence goes on from NZ_LZJX01000120.1 coordinate 56,930, forward strand.
ACCTGAGCGCCGACGACGGGGTCTGGAGCGGGAAGTCGGGACGGTTGCGGTGGCGCTGGCTCGGCGGTTGCGACGCGCGTGCGGTCAAGGGCCAGGGCCGTGGCGAACTGCTCACCTGCGAGATCACCGTCGACGAGGGCAGTCAGCACGATTTGGTGCTGGAGCTCTCCGAGCGCGCGCTGCCCGAGCGGCCGCAGGATCCCGACATCGCTTGGGACGCAACGGAGGCCGCGTGGCACCGCAGCATGCCGGAGCTGAACTGCACCATCGCCCCCCGCGACGGGCGGCACTCCTACGCGGTGCTGCGCGGGCTGACCAGCAGTGGTGGCGGCATGGTCGCCGCGGCCACGATGAGCCTGCCCGAACGCGCGCACTCCAACCGGAACTACGACTACCGCTACGCGTGGATCCGGGACCAGGTCTACGCCGGCGTCGCCGCCGCGACCGTCGGGGCGACCGAATTGCTGGACGGGGCGGTCGGATTCGTGGGTGCCCGGCTGCTCGAACACGGCCCCGACCTCAAGCCCGCCTACACCGTCACCGGGGAGAGCGTGCCGGCCGAGGAAGCCCTCGACCTGCCCGGCTACCCGGGCGGCAGCGACAAGGTGGGCAACTGGGTGAACCAGCAATTCCAACTCGATGTGTTCGGGGAGGCGCTGCAGCTGCTGGCCCGGGCGGCTGACGCCGGCCGGCTCGACCCGGAGGGTTGGCGGGCCGCGCAGACCGCCATCGGGGCGATCGAAAAGCGCTGGCGTGAACCGGATGCGGGCATCTGGGAGATCGACGACGAGCACTGGACGCAGTCACGCCTGGCGTGCGTGGCCGGGCTGCGCGCCATCGCGAAGGTGGCGGGCGGCGGCCACGAGGTGGCCGCCTGCGCCTCGCTGGCCGACGCCATCCTGGCCGAGACCGCGGCCACCGGCCTGCACCCGCAGGGCGGTTACTGGCAACGCAGCCCGCGACTGGCCGGGGTCGACGCGTCGCTGCTGCTGGCGCCCGTGCGCGGCGCCGTGCCCGCCGACGACCCGCGCACCCGCGCCACCCTGGACGCCGTACGCACGCAACTCACCGACGACGGGTTCGTGTACCGCTTCCGGCACGACGAGCGGGACCTGGGCGACGCCGAGGGGGCGTTTCTGCTCTGCGGATTCATGATGGCGCTCGCCGAACACCAACTGGGACACGCGCATTGCGCGATGCGTTGGTTCGAACGCAACCGCGCCGCCTGCGGGCCGCCCGGATTGTTCTGCGAGGAATACGACGTCCGGCAGCGCCAGCTGCGCGGCAACCTGCCCCAGGCGTTCGCGCACGCGCTGATGCTCGAATGCACGGCCACCCTCGCCGACGACGGCGTCCACCATGACTGATCGGAAAGGGGATTTGTAATGACGCAGACAGTGGTTATCACCGGGGCCAGCGCGGGAATCGGCCGCGCCACCGCCCAACTGTTCGGGCGGCGGGGGGCAAACGTCGCCCTGCTGGCCCGCGGGTCCGCCGGTCTCGACGGCGCCGCCCGCGACGTCGAATCCGGTGGCGGCAAGGCGCTGACCATCCCCACCGACGTGGCCGACCACGCGGCCGTCGTCGCCGCCGCCGACGAGACCGAGTCCGCCTTCGGCCCCATCGACGTGTGGGTCAATGTCGCCTTCACCTCAGTGTTCGCGCCGTTCAGCGAGATCAGCGCCGAGGAGTTCAAACGCGTGACCGAGGTGTCCTATCTCGGCTATGTGCACGGCACCATGGCGGCGCTGGCCAAGATGCGCCCGCGCGACCGCGGCACCATCGTGCAGGTCGGCTCGGCGCTCAGCCAGCGGTCCATTCCGCTGCAGTCGGCCTACTGCGGCGCCAAGCACGCCATCAACGGGTTCACCGAATCGGTGCGCTGCGAGCTGCTGCACGAGGGTTCGAAGGTACGGATCACCGTGGCCCAGATGCCCGCGGTCAACACCCCGCAGTTCTCCTGGGTGCTGTCCCGATTGCCGCGCCACCCCCAGCCCGTGCCGCCGATCTATCAGCCCGAGGTGGCCGCCCGCGGCGTCCTGTACGCCGCCGATCATCCTGGGCGCAAACAGTATTGGGTCGGCGACAGCACCATGGTGACGCTGCTGGCGCAGAAGTTCGTCGCGCCGCTGCTGGACCGCTACCTGGGCCGCACCGGATACGACTCGCAGCAGACCGACCAGCCCGTCGGCGCGGGGCGGCCGCACAACCTGTGGCAGCCGCAAGACGAAGAGCCGGGCAGCGACCAGGGTGCCCACGGCGGGTTCGACGCCAACTCCCACGCGCTGAGCCCGCAGCTGTGGGCGTCGCAGCACCCGGCCGTCAGCGGGGCCGGCGCGCTCGGCGCGGCCGGGCTGGGCGCGTGGCTCGCGGCGCGCCGGTGGACCCGATGAGCGTCGACGCGCGCATCGACGAGGTCAGCGCGCGGGTCTATGAAATCCCCACCGACGCACCGGAAGCCGACGGCACGCTGTCCTGGTCGTCGACCACCCTGGTGCTGACCGAGGTGGGGGCGGGCGGCCGGCGCGGGATCGGCTACACCTACGCCGACGGCGCGTGCGCACCCCTGATCAACGGGCCGCTCGCCGGCGAGATCACCGGGCACGGCGCCCTCGACGTCCCCGGGCGGTGGCAGGCGATGGTGCGGGCGATGCGCAACAACGGGCGCCCCGGGCTGGTGTCCTGCGCGATCTCGGCCGTCGACACGGCGCTGTGGGACCTCAAGGGCAAGCTGCTGGGCCTGCCGGTGTGCCGGCTGCTCGGCATGGCGCACGACGCGGTGCCGATCTACGGCAGCGGCGGCTTCACCACCTACGACGAGCGCACCACCCGCGCCCAGCTGGAACGCTGGGTCGACGAGTGGAACATCCCGCGCGTCAAGATCAAGATCGGCGAGTCATGGGGCTCCGACGAGCGCCGCGACCTCGATCGAATCACCCTGTCGCGCAAGGTGATCGGACCGGACGTCGAACTGTACGTCGACGCCAACGGCGGTTACCGGCGCAAGCAGGCGATCCGGGTGGCCCACGCGATGGCCGACCACGACGTCACCTGGTTCGAGGAGCCGGTGTCCTCCGACGACCTCGCCGGGTTGCGGGAGGTGCGCGACCAGGTGGCGCCGGACGTCGCCGCCGGCGAGTACGGCTACGACCTGGCCTACTTCAACCGGATGCTCACCGCGGGCGCGGTCGACTGCCTGCAAATCGACGTGACGCGGTGCGGCGGCATCACCGACTGGCTGCGCGCCGCGGCCGTGGCGGCCGCCCACAACGTCGACGTGTCCGGGCACTGCGCGCCGAACCTGCACGCGCACGTGGCGTCCGCGACCCCCAACCTGCGGCACCTGGAGTACTTCCACGACCACCACCGCATCGAGCACATGCTGTTCGAGGGGGCCCTCGGCCCCGACGGCGGCGCGTTGCGGCCGGATCAATGCCGGCCCGGCCTGGGCCTCGAGTTCAAACACGCCGACGCCGAGCCGTACCGGAAAGCCTGATAAAAGCCTGATAGGTGAATGGCTTCGCACAAAAGTGGGCATTGATACCCGTAGGACATAGTTACGCATCTGAAAGGCCACGCGCGATGACCGTGAACTTTGAAGATGAAGCCGTGCAGCGGCGCAACGGCGAGCCCACCCGCGACGCGAGCGCGTGCGACGCGCTCATGTCCGACGTCGTCGAAGACCACGGCCTCAACGCGGTCGACCTGGTGTTGGGCCTTGGCGATCCGCAGAGCGTCGGCCGCTTCCGGTTCTTTCTCGCCGACCACCGCTGGGAGTGGTCGGACGCGGTCGCCCGGATGCACGGCTACCGGCCGGGGCAGGTCGAGCCCTCCACGGACCTGTTCCTGAAGCACAAGCACCCCGACGACCGCGAGCGCGTCGCCGCCGTCCTGGACCGGGTGCTGCGGGGCAAGCCGTTCAGCAGCCGGCACCGCATCGTCGACGCCGACGGGCACACCCACTGCGTCGTCGTCGCGGGCGACCGGATGGTCGACGACCAGGGCACCGTGATCGGGACGTCCGGGTTCTACGTCGACGTCACCGACTCGTTGCACGCCGACATCACCGACGTGCTGTCGGCGGTGGCCGACGCCCGCGCCCGGATCGAACAGGCGAAGGGCGTGCTGATGGCCGCGTACGGGATCACCGCGGAGCGGGCGTTCGACATCCTGGTGTGGCGTTCCCAGGAAACCAACCTGAAGGTGCGCGACCTCGCCAGCCGCTTCCTGGACGCGGTGGCCAGCACCGCGTCGGCGGAGACGCAGAGCGCGATCGACCGGGCGCTGCTGACCCTGGAATAACCGCAGTAGGGTCGGGCCAGTGGCGCACCTATTGGGAGCCGAGGCCATCCGCCTCGAATATCCGACCCAGCTGGTATTCGAATCGGTCACGCTGGGCGTGAACGACGGCGCGCGCATCGGGATCGTCGGGCGCAACGGCGACGGCAAGTCCAGCTTGCTGCGGCTGCTGACCGGCGAGCTGCGCCCGGATTCGGGCCGCGTGACCCGGCGCAGCGGCGTGCGGGTCGGCGCGCTGAGCCAGGCGGACACCCTGGACCCGGCCCACACGGTGGGCTGGACGCTGGTGGGCGACGCGGCCGAACACCAGTGGGCGGGCGACGCGCGGGTCCGCGACGTGGTCGGCGGCCTGGCGTCCGACATCGATTGGGACGCACAGATCTCCACGCTCAGCGGCGGCCAGCGCAGGCGGGTTCAGCTGGCCCGGCTGCTGGTGGGCGACTGGGACGTCATCGCGCTCGACGAGCCCACCAACCACCTGGACATCGAGGGCATCACCTGGCTGGCCGAGCATCTCCGCCAGCGCTGGGCCCGCAACACCGGCGGGCTGCTGCTGGTGACGCACGACCGCTGGTTCCTCGACGAGGTCGCCACCACGACGTGGGAGGTGCACGACGGGATCGCGGAGCCGTTCGAGGGCGGCTACGCGGCCTACGTGCTGCAGCGCGTCGAGCGCGACCGGCTGGCCGCCACGGCGGAGGCCAAGCGGCAGAACCTGATGCGCAAGGAGCTGGCCTGGTTGCGCCGCGGCGCGCCGGCGCGGACGTCGAAACCGAAATTCCGCATCGAGGCGGCCAACCAGCTGATCGCGGACGTGCCGCCGCTGCGCAACACCGTCGAGCTGGCCAAGCTGGCGACGGCCCGGCTCGGCAAGGACGTCATCGACCTGCTGGACGTGTCGGTCGCCTTCGCGGGCCGCCCGGTGCTGCGCGACGTCGAGTGGCGGATCGCCCCGGGCGAACGGACCGGCATCGTCGGCGCCAACGGCGCTGGGAAGTCGACGCTGCTGGGGCTGATCGCGGGCAGCATCACCCCGGACACCGGGCGCGTCAAGCGCGGCAAGACGGTGCGGCTGGCCGTGCTCGACCAGCAGGGCGACGCCCTGGCCGGGCTCGCCGACGACCGCATCGCCGACGTGCTGGGACGGCTGCGCGGCGGGTACGAGGTCGAGGGCCGCGAGGTGACGCCGGCCCAGCTGCTCGAGCGGCTGGGGTTCGCCGGCGGCCAGCTCTCCGCCCGGATCGGCGAGCTCTCCGGCGGCCAGCGGCGACGGCTGCAGCTGATGCTCACGCTGCTGTCCGAGCCCAACGTGTTGCTCCTGGACGAGCCGACCAACGACGTCGACACCGACATGCTGACCGCCACCGAGGACCTGCTCGACTCGTGGCCGGGCACCCTGATCGTTGTCTCCCACGACCGCTACCTGCTGGAGCGGATCACCGACCACCAGTACGCCATCCTCGACGGCCGGTTGCGGCACCTCCCCGGCGGGATCGACGAGTACCTGCGGCTGGCCGCCGAGCGCACCGCGGCGCCGGCGGCGAAGCGGGATTCGACTCCGGAACATGTCATGTCCGGGGCCCGGCGCCGGGCCGCGGAGAAGGAGCTGGCCGGCGTCGACCGCCAGCTCGCCCGCCTGGCCGACCGGATCGCCGACAAACACCACGAACTGGCCGGGCACGACCAGTCGGACCACGTCGGCATCAACCGGCTCACCCAGGAATTGCGGGCGCTCGAGGACGAGGTCGCCTCGACGGAGAGCCGCTGGCTGGAGCTGTCGGAGGCGCTGGAATGAAACCGGTGACCTATCGGCCCGGCGAGGCCCTGCTGGCGCTGTACCGGCGGCGCGGCGCGGTGATCGACGCCGGGGTCGGCCGGCACGGCTACACCTACCTGCTGGGGGCCGAGGCGAACAAGTTCGTGTTCGCCAACGCCGACGCGTTCAGCTGGCGGTTGACATTTCAGAACCTCGCCATCGTCGACGGGCCCACCGCCCTGATCGTCAGCGACGGCGACGACCACCGGCGCCGGCGCAGCGTCGTGGCGCCCGGGTTGCGGCACCGGCAGATCCAGGACTACGTCGCCACGATGGTGGCCAACATCGACGCCGTGATCGATGGCTGGCGGCCCGGGCAGCGGCTGGACATCTACCGCGAGTGCCGTTCCGCGGTGCGGCGCAGCACCGCCGAAAGCCTGTTCGGGCCGCGCCTGGCCGCCCATTCGGACTTCCTGGGGCGCCAACTGCAGCCGCTGCTGGACCTGACTCACCAACTGCCGCAGGCTGTCGCGTTGCAGCAACGGCTCAACGCCCCGGCCTGGCGGCGGGCCGTAGCCGCCCGTCGACGCATCGACGACTTGATCGACGCCCAGATCGCCGCCGCGCGCGCCGAGCCCTCCCCCGACGACCACATGCTGACGATGCTGATCAACGGCCGCGGCGACGAGGGATATGCGTTGAGCGACAACGAGATCCGCGACGCCGTCATCTCGCTGATCACCGCCGGCTACGAGACCACCAGCGGCGCGCTGGCGTGGGCGATCTACACGCTGCTGTCCCAGCCGGGCGCGTGGGACGCCGCCGCCGGCGAGGTGGCGCGCGTGCTCGACGGACGCCCCCCGGCCGCGGCCGACCTCACGGCGCTGACCTACCTCAACGGCGTCGTCCACGAAACCCTGCGGCTGTACCCGCCCGGGGTGATCTCGGCGCGCCGGGTGATCCGCGACCTGTCCTTCGACGGCCACCGCATCCCGGCGGGCCGATTGCTGATCTTCAGCCCGTACGTCACGCATCGGCTCCCCGAAATCTGGCCGGAGCCAACGCAGTTCCGTCCGCAGCGGTGGGATTCCGACGCCCCGGGTTACCGCAAGCCCGCCCCCCACGAGTTCATCCCGTTCAGCGGCGGGCTGCACCGCTGCATCGGCGCGGCCATGGCCACCACCGAGATGACCGTCATGCTGGCCCGCCTGATCGCCCGGACCACGCTGCGCATGCCCGAGCAGCGGATCCGCGCGGCCAACCTTGCGGCGCTGTCCCCCAAGCCGGGGCTGACCGTCGACGTCGTTCGTCTTGGCGGCTCGCCACCATCGGCCTAGCGCCAGCGCAATAGCACCAGCTCGGAGCCGAACCCGGGTCCCAACGCGACCATCAGCCCGGGGCTGCCGCCCGGCGGCGGCTTGGCGATGGTGTCCCGCAGGATGTGCAGCACCGACGCCGAGGACAGGTTCGCGATCTCGCCCAGCGAGCGCCAGGTGAGCTCGAGGGCCTCCGGGGGCAGCTCGAGGCTGTTGCCGATCGCGGTGATGACCTTGGGGCCTCCGGGGTGCGCCACCCAGGCGCCGATATCGTCCTTCGTCAACCCGTGGGCGCCGAGGAGCCGGCTGACGTCGTCGGCCAGGTGGCGGTCGATGAGGTTCGTCAGCTCCGGCGACATCACCAGGTGCAGCCCGGTCGTATCGACGTTCCAGGCCATGATGTGCAGCGATTCGGGGTAGAGGCGGCTGCGCGAATCGACGATGTCGGGCCCGCTTGGGCTCAGCCGCTCGGCGCGGCGGTCGCCGACGGCGACCACGGCCGCGGCCCCGTCGCCGAACATGGCGGTTCCCACCAGGCCCGACACGGTCGGCTTGACCGACGGGAACGTGAGCGAGCACAGCTCGACCGACACCAGGACCGCGACGCCGTCCGGCGCGCCGCGCAGATAGTCGTGCAGCCGGCCCACCCCCGCCGCGCCGGCCGCGCAGCCGAGCCCGAACAACGGCACCCGGCGCACGTCCGGGCGCAGGCCCAGCCGTCCGGCGATGCGCGCGTCCAGCGACGGCACCGCCACGCCGGTGACCGTGGTGGTGGCGATCATGTCGATGTCCTGCGGCTGCAGGCCCGCCTCGTCGAGCGCGTCGAGCAGCGCCCGGCAACCGAGTTCGACGGCGTGTTCGATGAAGACCTCGTTGGCCTCGCCGAAATCGGTGAGCGACGCGTAGCGCTCCAGCGGCAGGACCAGGTGGCGGCTGTTGACCTTGGCGGCGGCGTGCAGCCGCCGAACGATTTCCTCGTGCTCCTTCAGCGCGGGGAATTCGACGAGCTGGTCGGTGATTTCGGCCTGACTGTAGCGATGCGGCGGCAACGCCCCGAATACGCCCGCGATGACGCTCATGCCCAACCCTTTTGCTTACATCCCAGCTCACACGGGACTTTCGCTATTTCGGAAAGTCTAGGCGGTTCCCGGTGATCCGGCAAAAAGTCGCCGTATTCGACATGTGTCTTATTGCGTTGGCATTTCATCGTTTTGCGTCCTCGTCCTCGCCGGCGTTGAGCGCCATCGCGATCAAAGCTTCGGGACTCAACGAATCGATCATGTCGGTGACCGGCACGGCGCCAACGTCTTCCGGCCGGCCGGCAAGCAGCAGGAGTTTGTCGAGCAGTCCGGTTCGTCGCAGCTCCGCGATCGGGATCGTGCGCAGCGCCGACCACAGCTTCTCCTCGTCGGATTCGCCGAGGTCGCCGCGGAACAGCTGCTGGCGCAGATGCTCGGCCAGCTGGGCGGGAGAGGGATAGTCGAAGATCAGGGTCCGCGACAGCGCAAGCCCGGTCGCGGTGGTCAGCCGGTTGCGCAATTCGACGCCGGTGAGCGAATCGAAACCCAGATCGGCGAAGGCGCGATCGCGGTCGATGGCCCGGCCGTCCGGATGCCCCGACACGGCGGCCGCGTGCTCGCAAACCAGCTCGACCAGCCGCCGGCGCTGCTCACCCGGCTGCAGGGCGTGCAACTGTTCGGCCAGGTCGGGCGATCGGGTCGGCTTGGCGGGCAGCGTATCCCGCGCATCGCCGAGCCAGAACCGTTGGCGGACAAAGCCATACGTCGGTAGGTCGATTCGCCGCGCCCCCGAGCCGGCGAACACGGCCGGCCAATCGACGGCGACGCCCGCGGTGAACAGCCGGCCGGCCGCAGTCAGCAGCGTCGCGACCTCGGGACCGTCCTTGGCCATGGTGACCACCGAGATCGGCAGGTCGGTGGTCAGCGATTGGTCCACCGCCGCGCTCAACCCCCCGCCCGGGCCCACCTCGACGAAGGCCGTGACCCCCCGGGCCTCGGCGGCGCGCACGCCGTCGAGGAAGCGCACGGGGCGGCGCACGTGCTCGACCCAGTAGTCGGCGGACCCGTACCCCGGCCCGGTGGGTTCACCGGAGACGTTGGACACCAAGCACATTCGTGGCGGCTTCGGTTCAACGCCGGCCACCCGGTGGGCGAACTCGTCGAGCATCGGCTCCATCAGCGCCGAATGAAACGCGTGCGAGACCGCCAGCGGATGCGTGCGCCGGCCCGCCAACCGCTCAACGACGGCGCCCACGGCGGCCCGCTCACCGGACAGGACCACGGCGTTGGGCCCGTTGACCGCCGCGAGGCTCACGCCGCCGCCCAGCAGGGGGGCCACCTCGGCCTCACCAGCACCCACCGCCACCATCACCCCGCCGGACGGCAAGCCGGCCATCAGCCGGCCCCGCGCCGTCACGATCCGCGCCGCGTCGTCCAGCGACAGCACGCCCGCGACACACGCGGCGGCGATCTCGCCGACCGAATGGCCCAGCACCACGTCGGGCGTCACGCCCAGGGACCGCCACAGCGCGGTCAGGGCGATCTCGAGGACGAACAGCGCCGGCTGCGCGAATTCGGTGTTCTGCAACGACTCCGCGTCGGTGCCCCACAGCACCGCGCGCAGCGGCGCCCGCAGCTGGGCGTCCACCGCCGCCGCGGCCTCGTCGAACGCGCGCGCGAAGGCCGGGAACCGTTCGTGGAGTTGGCGTCCCATTCCCAACCACTGTGAGCCCTGGCCAGTGAACACGAACGCCGTCTGCCCCGGTGGCCCCGCCCGGCCGACCACCAGGCCGGGCGCCGGCTCCCCCGCGGCCAGGCCGGCCAGGCCGCGCGTCAACGCCTCCCGGTCCGCGCCCACCAGCACCGCCCGCTGCTCGAACACCGATCGCGTCGTCGCCAACGACCACCCGATGTCCGCCGCGCTGTGCCCCGAGTCGGCCAGGTGTTCCGCCAGGCGGCCCGCCTGGTTGGCCAGGGCTCGCTCCGAGCGGGCCGACAGCACCCACACCGGTCCCGCTTCGTCCCGCGCGCCCGCGGTTGTATTCGGTTGCGCGGGGGCCTGTTCCACGATGACATGCGCGTTCGTGCCGCCCATGCCGAACGACGACACCCCGGCGCGGCGCGGGCGCTCGGTTGGCGGCCAGGGCGACGCGGCGGTGTTGACCCGCAGGCGCTCGAGCCCGGGATTCGGGTCGGCGTGGTGCAGGCTCGGCGGAAGCACCGAATTCCGCACGGCCAGCAGGGCCTTGAGCAGGCCCGCGATCCCAGCGGCGGCGCCGGCGTGGCCGATGTTCGTCTTGACCGAGCCGACGTTCACCGGCTGCCCGCGCTCGGCGAACACCTCCCCCAGCGCGCGGGCCTCCACCTCGTCACCGATTCTCGTGCCGGTGCCGTGCGCCTCGATGTAGTCCACGTCGCCGGCGCCCAGGCCGGCGGCGTCGAGCGCCCGCCGGATCACGTCCGCCTCGCCGGAAGCCGACGGCACCGTCTGGCCCGCGGCGCTGTGCCCGGCGTTGCCGGCTGCGGTCGCGCGGATGACGGCGTGGATGCGGTCACCGTCGCGCAGGGCGGCCGGCAGCGGCTTCAGCAGCACCAAGCCCCCGCCCTCGCCGCGCACGTAGCCGTCGGCGCGCCGATCGAACGCGTAGGTGTGGCCCGACGTCGACAGCGCGCCGAATTCGCGCTCCAGCATTGCCGTTTCGTCGGCCAAGTTGAGGTGGACGCCGCCGGCGAGCGCGAGCGCCGACTCGCCGGCGCGCAGGCTCTCGCAGGCGAGGTGCACGGCCAGCAGCGACGACGACTGGCCGGAGTCGACGGTCAGGCTGGGACCCCGCAACCCCAACGCGTAGGAGATCCTGTTGGCGATCATCCCGCGGCTGATGCCGGCGAAGGAGTGGTGGTCGAGGTTGTCGGCGATGTCGCGCAGCGTGAGGGCGGCGTAATCGTCGGCCATCGCCCCGACGTACACCGAAACCGCGGCGCCGCGCACCGTTTCCGGCACCACGAACGCGTCTTCGAAAGCCTCCCATGCCAGTTCGAGCGCCAGCCGTTGGCGGGGGTCCATCGCGGCCGCCTCGCGCGGCGAGAGGTTGAAGAAGTCGGCGTCGAACTCCGCGACGTCCCAGGGCAATTGCGTGGCTTCGCGGCCGTCGCGGATCAGCTCCCAGAATTCGCGCGGGTTGGCCGCGCCCGGGAATCGGCAGGCGAGGCCGATGACCGCGACGTCGGGCATGCTAGGGGCCGATCTCTTCGTCGAGGATGGCGAAGAGTTGGCTCTCGGTGGCGGTGGCGATGTCGTCGTCGAAGGGGTCGCCGGGGTGTTCCGGGTAGGGGCCGTCCGCCGGCCCGGTCAGGCCGTCCAGCATGCCCTGCAGCCGGGTGACCAGCTGCGCCCGGTCGCCGGGGCTCCAGTCGGATTGGCCGACGAGCGCCTGCATTTCGCGGGCGACGTCGTTGAAGCGGGCCATCCGGTCGGGGGGCTCGGCGCTCGTCCCGGCGGCCAGCTGGGCGTCGAGCTGCTCGGCCAGCGCCGCGGGCGTCGGGTGATCGAAGATCAGCGTCGGCGAAAGGGTCAGGCCCGTCGCGATTTTGAGCCTGTTGCGCAACTCCACGGCGGTCAGCGAGTCGAAACCGAGATCTCCAAAGGCCTGGTCGGCGTCGACGTCCGCGGTGCTGTGGCCCAACACCGTGGCGGCGTTGGTGCACACCAGCTCCACCAGCTCGCGCCGCCGCTGTTCGGGGGCGACGCCCTCCAGGCGCGCTCGCAGGCCCGTCAGCGAGACCATGTCGGTGGGGTCGAGGACCCGCCGCGCGGGCCGGGCGGCCAACTGGCTCAACAGCGGCGGCAGCGCGGCGCCGGCGTGGGCCAGCGCGGTGGCATCGAGGCGGGTGGCCACCACGACGGGGGGCTCGGCCAGCAGCGCGGCGTCGAGCAGGTCGAGCGCCTGCCGGGTGGACAGCGCGGCCAGGCCGGCGCGGCTCATCCGGGCCCTGTCGCGGTCCCCGAGGTGCCGGGTCATCGCCGAGGGCTGTTCCCACATCCCCCACGCGATCGACAGGCCCGGCAGGCGGTGAGCGCGCCGGTAGGCCGCCAGGGCGTCCAGGAAGCTGTTGGCGGCGGCGTAGTTACCCTGCCCGGGGGCGCCCACGATGCCCGCCATCGACGAAAACACCACGAACGCGGCCAGATTCAGCTCGCCGGTCAGCTCGTGCAGGTGCCACGCGCCGTCGACCTTGGAGCGCAGCACGGTGTCGATGCGCTCGGCGGTCAGCGACGAGATCACCGCGTCGTCCAGCACGCCCGCGGCGTGGAAGACCCCGCGCAGCGGGAAGCGCGCCGGCACCTGGGCCAGCAACCCGGCCACGGCGTCCCGGTCGCCGACATCGCAGGCCACCACGGACACCTGGACCCCGGCCTCGCGCAGCTCGGCCACCAGATCGGCCATCCCGTCGGCCCGCTCGCCGCTGCGGCTGACCAGCATGAGATGCGGCACCCGGTAGCGGTCGACCAGGTGGCGCGCCACCGCCGACCCCGCCATGCCGGTCCCGCCGGTGATCAGCGCGGTGCCGCCGGACAGGCCGGCGGGCCCGTCGGGCATGGTCAGCACGACCTTGCCGATGTGGCGGGCCTGGCTGACGAACCGGTAGGCGTCCACGGCGCGCCGCACGTCGAATGCCTTGACCGGCAACGGCGTCAGCGCCCGCGCGGCGAACAACCGCATCAATTCGGCGAACATCTCGGCGATGTGGTCGGGCCCGGCCTCCATCAGGTCGAACGCGCGGTAGTAGATGTCGGGGTGGGCCGCCGGGTCGCGCAGGTCGGTCTTGCCCATCTCGATGAAGCGCCCGCCGGGGCCCAGCAACCGCAGCGACGCGTCGGTGAACTCGCCGGCCAGCGAGTTCAGCACGACGTCCATGCCGGCGCCGCCGGTAACCGAGGAGAACTTCTGCTCGAAGTCCAGCGTTCGCGAGTCCGCGATGTGGTCGTCGTCGAAGCCCATGGCGCGCAGGGTGTCCCACTTGCCGCGGCTGGCGGTCGCGAAAACCTCGGCGCCCCAATGCCTGGCCAGCTGCACCGCCGCCATGCCCACCCCACCGGCGGCGGCGTGCACCAGCACGCGCTCGCCGGAGCGCAGGCCGCCCAGCACCGACAACCCGTAGTAGGCGGTCAGGAACACCACCGGGACGCCGGCGGCCTCGCCGAACGACCAGCCCGTCGGCACCCGCGTCACCAGCCGCCGGTCGACGACCGCCTCCGAGCCCGTCAGGCCCACGATGCCCATCACCGCGTCGCCGACGGCCAAATCCCCCACACCCGCGCCGATCTCGGTCACCAGCCCGGCGCCCTCGGCGCCCAACTGGGCGGCGCCCGGATACATGCCCAAAGCCACCAGCACGTCGCGGAAGTTCACCCCGGCCGCGGCCACCGCCACCCGCACCTGGCCGGCGGCCAGTTCGGCGGGCGGGCCGGACTGCACCGCCAGGTCCTCCAGCGTCCCGCCCTCGCCGGCGGCCAGCCGCCACACCGAAGGCGGTTCGGGCAGCGGCAACGCCGGGTGCGCCTTGATGGGCTTCAGCCGGGGGGCGTAGGCGATGCCGTCGCGCACCGCGAATTGCGGTTCGCCGCAGCCGATCAGCGGTGCGAGGTCGATTGAGCCGTCGGAGTCGACCAGCACCGCCCGGCCGGGCTGTTCGGCCTGCGCCGAACGCACCAGCCCCCACACGGCTGCGCCGGCGAGGTCGGAGACGTCCTCGCCGGGCAGCGCGACCGCGCCGCGGGTCAGCACCACCAACGGCCCATCGCCGTCACCCCGCGACTGCAACGCGCTCAACGCCTCGTGGGTCGCGGCGTAGACCGCTTCGACCACACCTTCGGTGTTCGGAACCGGCCGCCAGACCTCGGGTTCGGTGCCGATCCCGTTGTCCGCCAACGAAACCGGGGACCACATCGCCTCCAGGAGTTCGCCGCCGCCGGAACGCGCCGCGGCGGCCGCCGACAGCTGCGCGGCGGAGACGGGACGCGTCACCAGCTCGCGCACGGACAGCACCGGCGCGCCCGACGAGTCGGCCACCTCGACCGACACCGCACCCGTGCCCACGGGCGCGAGCCGCACCCGGACCCGCGACGCGCCGGCCGCGTACAGGCACACCCCTTGCCAGGAGAACGGCAACGCGGTCTCGGCGTGCTCGTCGGCCACCCCGAGCGCATGCAGGGACGCATCCAGCACCACCGGGTGAATCCCGAAGCCGCCCACCGTAACCCCGGCATCCTGGGGGGCCTCGACCTCGGCGAAGGTCTCGGCGCCCCGCCGCCACACCTTGCGCAGGCCGCGGAAGGCCGGACCATACCCGTAGCCGCGCGCCGCCAGGTCGTCGTAGGCGCCCGTCACGTCGACGGCCGCGGCGCCGACCGGCGGCCACACCGACAGGTCCGCCTCCGGCGCGGGCGAGCCCTCGCTCAGCACGCCCTGGGCGTGCAGCGTCCATTCCGGGCCGGCCTGCGAATACACCGCGACGCCCCGGGTCCCGCCCTCGCCGGCGCCGTCCACCACCACCTGAACGCGCACCGCGCCGGCGCCCGGCAGCGGCAGCGGGGCCGACAGCGTCAGCTCCTCGATCACCGGGCAGCCCACCTCGTCGCCGGCCCGCAGCACCAGCTCGACGAACCCGGCGCCCGGTAACAGCACGGTCCCGGTCACCGCGTGATCGGCCAGCCACGGCTGGGCGGTCGTCGACAGCCGGCCGGTCAACACCACGCCGCCCGAGTCCGGCCGCTCGACCACCGCGCCCAGCAGCGGGTGCTCGGCGCCGGCCAACCCGAGGCTGGCGGTGTCGCGGGCACCCATCGACTCGGCCGACAGCCAAAACCTGCGCCGCTGAAAGGCATACGTGGGCAGGTCGACCCGGTGGGCGCCGAGGCCGGCGAACGTCGCGGCCCAGTCCAACTCCGCGCCGGAGGCGAACAGCTGCCCGGCGGCCAGCAGCATCGAGTCGACCTCGGGGCGGCCCTTGGCCATCGACACCGCCGCGACCACCGGCTCGCGCGCCAGGGATCGTTCCGCCGCGGCCGTCAGCGCCGCGCCCGGCCCCACCTCCAGGAACGCGCCGGCGCCGAGCGATTCGGCCAGCCGCACCCCGTCGACGAACCGCACCGGGCGACGCACGTGCTCCACCCAGTAGTCGGCGGACCCGTAGCCGGGTCCGGCCAATTGCCCGGTCACGTTGGACACCAGGTCGATTCGCGGCGCGGCCGGTGACACCCCGGCCACCACCGCGGAGAACTCCTCGATCATGGGTTCCATCAGCGGCGAGTGGAAGGCGTGCGAGACGTCGAGCTGCCGCACCCGCCTGCCGCAATCGGCCAGCCGCTCCGCCGCCGCACTTACCGCGGCCCGCTCCCCCGACAGCACCACCGCGTCGGGGCCGTTGACCGCCGCGAGGGCCACGCCGTCGGTGAGCAACGGCGCGACCTCGGCCTCGGTCGCGGTCACCGCGACCATCACCCCGCCCGCCGGCAGCGCCGCCATCAGCCGGCCCCGGGCCGCCACGATCCGCGCCGCGTCCGGCAACGACAGCACCCCGGCCACGCAGGCCGCGGCGATCTCCCCGACCGAGTGGCCGATCACCACGTCGGGTGTCACGCCCCACGAGCGCCACAGCGCCGCCAGGGCGACCTCGAGCACGAACAACGCGGGCTGGGCGAATTCGGTGCTCTGCAACAACTCCGGGTCGGCACCCCACATCACGTCGCGCAGCGGCAGCCGGGCGTGCGCGTCCACCGCCGCCACGGCCTCGTCCAAGGCCGCGGCGAACGCCGGAAAGCGTTGGTGCAGTTCTCTTCCCATGCCGAGCCGCTGCGAGCCCTGGCCGGGGAACACGAACACCCGCTTGCCGAGCGACCGGGCGCGCCCGACGGCCGCACCCGTAGCGGGCTCACCGGCCCGGACCGCCGCCAGCCCCGCCAGCAGGGTGTCGCGATCGGCACCCACCAGCACCGCGCGATGTTCCAGGGCCGCCCGGGTGGTGGCCAGCGACCACCCCACGTCCACGGCGCGGAGGCCCGGCTGCGCCTCCAGGTGGGCCGACAGCCGCCCGGCCTGCGCGGCCAACGCGTCGGCCGACCGGGCCGACACCACCCAGGCGATCGAACCGGCGGGCGGATCGCCCTGCTCCGCAACGGTTTCCGGCTCCGCGGGCGGCTGCTCGACGATGACGTGGGCGTTCGTCCCGCTGATCCCGAACGACGACACCCCGGCCCGGCGCTGGCCGTCGCGCGCCGGCCACGGCTGGGGCTCGGTCAGCAGCGACACCGCGCCCGCCGACCAATCCACGTGCGGCGACGGCACATCCACGTGCAGCGTCTTGGGCAGCACGCCGTGCCGCATCGCCTGGATCATCTTGATCACGCCGGCCACCCCGGCGGCCGCCGACGTGTGGCCGATGTTGGATTTGATCGACCCCAGCCACAGCGGCCGGTCCGCCGGCCGGTCCTGGCCGTAGGTCGCCAGCAGGGCCTGCGCCTCGATGGGATCGCCGAGAACCGTTCCCGTGCCGTGGCCCTCGACCGCGTCGACGTCCGCCGCGGCCAGTCCGGCGTTGGCCAGCGCCGCCCGGATCACCCGCTGCTGGGACGGCCCGTTGGGGGCGGTCAAACCGTTGGACGCCCCGTCCTGGTTCACCGCCGAACCCCGGAACACCGCGAGGACGGGATGCCCCAGCCGGCGCGCGTCGGCCAGCCGCTCCAGCACCAGCACGCCCGCGCCCTCCGACCACGACGTCCCGTCCGCCGCGCCGGCGTACACCTTGCACCGGCCGTCCGGGGCCAGCGCCCGCTGCCGGCTGAACTCGACGAACGCGGCGGCGGTGGCCATCACGGTCACGCCGCCGGCCAGCGCGAGGTCGCACTCCCCGGAGCGCAGCGACTGCGCCGCCAGGTGCATGGCCACCAACGACGACGAACACGCCGTGTCCACCGAGACGGCCGGGCCCTCCAGCCCCAACACGTACGACACCCGGCCCGAGGCCACGCTCAGGGTCGACCCGGTCAGCCCGTAGCCCTCCAGCTCGCCCTTCACCTCCCCGCCGTAACCGGCGTGGATGACCCCGGCGAACACGCCGGTCGCCGAGCCCCGCAACGCGAGCGGGTCAATCCCGGCCCGCTCCAACGCTTCCCAGGAGATCTCCAGCATCAACCGCTGCTGGGGATCCATCGCGAGGGCCTCGCTGGGGCCGACGCCGAAGAATCCCGCGTCGAAGTCCCCGGCGTCGCGCAGGAAGCTGCCCTGGCGGGTGTACATCTTGCCCGCCGCGTCGGGGTCCGGGTCGTACAGGCCCTCCACATCCCAGCCGCGATCGGCCGGGAAGTCCGACACGGTGTCGCGGCCGTCATTCACCAGTTCCCACAGGGTTTCCGGCGAATCGACGCCACCCGCGTAGCGACAGGCCATGCCCACCACCGCGATCGGCTCGGTCAGCCGGCCCTCCAGCTCCGAGACGCGCCGGCGCGCCCGACGGAGGTCCGCCGTCAGGCGTTTCAGGTAATCGACGTGCTGTGTGGTGTCCGGCATCGCGGTCTCAGCGGCCGAGTTCTTCATCGAGGATGGCAAACAATTGGCTTTCGGTGGCGGCATCGAGGTCGGCGTCGAGGCCTTCGGTGTCGAGGTGATCGGTGGGGCCGAGCGTGGCGAGCAGGCCGTGCAGGCGGGCCCTCAGCGCCGATTTCTCGCCGTCGTCCCAAGGTTGGTCGAGCAGCGCCTGCAATTCGCGGGTGATGTCGGTGAAGCGGGCCATCAGGTCGGGCCGGTCGCCGGACGGCGCGCCGGCCAGCTGGGCGTCCAAATGCCCGGCCAGCACGACCGGTGTCGGGTAGTCGAAGATCAGCGTGGGCGAAAGCGTGAGCCCCGTGGCGGTTTTGAGCCGGTTGCGCAGCTCGACGGCGGTCAGCGAGTCGAAGCCGAGGTCGCCGAACGCGCGATCGGCGTTGATGTCCGCGGGGTTGGGCAGTCCCAGCACGGTCGCCGCGTTGCCGCGAACCAGGTCGACCAGCTCGCGCTGTCGCGCCTCGGCGGTCAACCCCTGCAGGCGTGCGGCGAGACCGGACGTCAGGGCGGTCGTATCGGCGTCGTCGATGACGCGGCGGGTGGTGCGGGCGGCCAGCTCGCTCAACAGCGGCGGCAGTCCGGCGGCGTTGTCGGACAAGGCAACCCGATCCAGTCGGGCGGCCATCAGCACCGGGGCGTCGACGAGCATGCCGGCGTCGAAGCTGTCCAGCGCCTGCTCGGTCGACAGGGGGGCGATGCCGATCCTGGTCATCCGGGCCTTGTCGCGCTCGCCGAGGTGAGCCGTCATCGCCGAGGCCTGTTCCCAGAGCCCCCAGGCCAGCGACAGCCCCGAAAGCCCATGCGCGCGGCGGTATTCGACCAGACCGTCGAGGAAGCTGTTGGCCGCCGCGTAATTGGCCTGACCCGGCGTGCCGACGATGCCCGCCATCGAGGAGAACACCACGAACGCCGACAGATCCATTTCCCGCGTCAGCTCGTGCAGGTGCCACGCCCCGTCGACCTTGGCCCGCAACACCGCATCCACCCGCGCGGGCGTCAGCGACGCGATCAGTCCGTCGTCGAGGATTCCCGCGGCGTGCACCACGCCGCGCAGCGGATACTGCTCCGGGATCTGCGCCAGCATCGCGGCGACGGCGTCGCGGTCGGCGACGTCGCAGGCCACGACCGACACGCGGGCGCCGGCCCGCCGCAGGTCGTCCACCAGCTCCGCGACCCCCGCGGCCCCGGCGCCGGCGCGGCTGGCGAGCATCACGTGCGCCACGCGATACCGGTCGACGAGGTGGCGGGCCAGCGCCGAGCCGGCCATGCCGGTGCCGCCGGTGATCACCACGCTGCCGCCGGCCAGCCCACCGCAGCCGCTGAGCACCGCGCCGGGCCCGGACGGCATGGTCAACACGACCTTGCCGATATGGCGGGCCTGGCTGACGAACCGGTACGCCGCCGAAGCGCAGCGAACGTCGAAGGCCTTGAGCGGCAACGGGCTCAGCGCGCCGTCGCGCATCAGCTCGACGATCTGGGCCAGCATCGCCGCGGTGCGGTCGGCGCCGGCCTCCAGCAGATCGAAGGCGCGATACTGCGCGCCCCGGTGCTGCTCGGCGACGACCTGCGGATCGCGGATGTCCGTCTTGCCCATCTCGATGAACCGGCCGCCGGGTGCCAGCAACCGCAGCGACGCGTCGGTGAACTCGCCGGCCAGCGAATTGAGCACGACGTCGACCCCCGCCCCGCCGGTCGCCGACGAGAACTTCCGCTCGAAGTCCAACGTCCGCGAGTCGCCGATGTGGTCGTCGTCAAACCCCATCGCGCGCAACGTGTCCCACTTGCCCCGGCTCGCGGTCGCGAACACCTCCGCGCCCCAGTGCCGGGCCAACTGGACCGCCGCCATGCCGACGCCCCCGGTGGCGGCGTGCACCAGCACCCGCTCGCCGGCGCGCAGGCCCGCCAGCACCGACAACCCGTAGAGCGCGGTGAGGAACACCACCGGCACGCCCGCGGCCGTCACCAGCGACCAGTCCTGAGGCACCGGGGTCACCAGCCGCTGATCCACCACCGCCTCGGAACCGACCACGCCCAGCAGCCCCATCACCGCGTCGCCGACCGCCAGCCCGGTCACGTCGGGGCCGACCTCGACGATCACCCCGGCGCCCTCGGCACCCAACTGGCCGCCGCCCGGGTACATGCCCAGCGCCACCAGCACATCCCGGAAGTTCACCCCGACCGCGGCCACCGCGACCCGCACCTGGCCGGCCGCCAGTTCCGCCGGGGGGCAGGCGCTGAGCGCCAGGTCCTCCAGCGTGCCGCCGCCGCCGGCGTCCAGCCGCCAGCCGCCCGGGGGCAGGCGCAACACCGACCCCCGCCGCACCGGCCGCATCCGCGCCGCATAGGCCACCCCGGCGCGGACCACCAATTGCGTTTCCCCACAACCGATCACCGCGCGCGCGTCCAGGGATCCGTCGGTGTCGATCAACACCACCCGGCCCGGCTGCTCGGCCTGCGCCGAGCGCACCAGCCCCCACACCGCCGCCCCGGCCAGGTCCGTGACGTCCTCGCCGGCCAGCGCGACCGCCCCGCGGGTTTGCACGGCCAGCGTCCCGGACTCCGGACCGCCCAACCAGTGTTGGAGCACGCCCAGCGCCTCGGCGGCGGCGGCATGCACCGAGCGCACCACCTCGGCGCCGTGCGGGGCCGGCTCCCACAGCGTCGCGTCGGAGTCCTTGCCGCTCAAGGGTATCGGCGACCACGCCACCTCGAACAGTCCCTCGGCGCTCGCGGCCGCCGCCGACAACTGACCGGCCGAGACCGGGCGCATCGCCAACGAGCGCACCGAGATCACCGGCAATCCGGAGCCGTCGGCCAGTTCCACCGACACCGCCCCGGCGCCGGACGGCGCAATCCGGACCCGCGCCCGCGACGCGCCGGCCGCGTGCAACGAGATCCCCTGCCACGAGAAGGGCAACACGGTCTGGCCCTCGCCGTCGACGCCGATCGCGTGCAGCGCCGCGTCGAGCAACACCGGATGGATGCCGAAACCGCCGTCGGCCGCGCCGGCCTCGTCCGGGATGGTGACCTCGGCGAAGATCTCGTCGCCGCGCCGCCACATCGCCCGCAGGCCGCGGAAGGCCCGGCCGTACTCGTAGCCCCGCTCGGCCAGCCGCGCGTAGGCGTCGCCCACCTCCACCGGCGTCGCCCCCGCCGGCGGCCACACCGACAGGTCCGCCGCCGGTGCGGCCGCGGCCCCGCCCAGCACGCCCTGCGCGTGCAACACCCACTCCGAGGAGGCGTCCGCCGAATACACGGAGAGCTCGCGCCGCCCGGACTCGGCGGCCGCGCCGACCACCACCTGCACCTGCACGCCCTCGGCGGCAGGCAGCAGCAGCGGGGCCGACACCGTGAGCTCCTCGAGGACCGCCGCGCCGACCTCGTCGCCCGCCCGGATGGCCAGCTCCACAAACCCCGCGCCGGGGAACAACACCGTGCCGCCCACCGCGTGGTCGGCCAGCCACGGCTGGGCGGCGGTCGACAGCCGGCCCGTCAGCACCACCCCGCCGGAATCCGGGCGCGCCACCACCGCGCCCAGCAGCGCGTGCCGCGCGCCCGCCAGCCCCAGGGTGGCCACGTCACCGGTCCCGGTCGATCCGCCCGGCAACCAAAAGCGCTGCCGCACAAAGCCGTACGTTGGCAAGTCCACGCGCCGCCCGCCCAGCCCCGCGACGGCGGCCCGCCAGTCCACCGGCACGCCGGCGACGTGGGCCTGGCCCGCCGAAAGCCAGAACCGTTGCAGCGAGCCGTCATCGCGGCCCAGCGACGGGATGACCACGGCATCGTGACCGCCGTCGGTCAGCGTGTCCTCGACGGCGGCGAGCAGCACCGGGTGCGGGCTGCACTCGACGAACGCCCCGTAGCCCGCCTCGCCCGCGCGGCGCACCGCGCGTTCGAATTGGACGGTCTGCCGGATGCTGCGGTACCAGTAGTCGGCGTCCAGGCCGGCGGTGTCCAGCAGATCACCCGTGACGGTCGAGAACAGCGCGACCGGACACGATCGCGGCTCGATGCCCGCCAGCGCCTCGGCCAGCGCGGCGCGGATGGCGTCGACGTGCCCCGAATGCGAGGCGTAGTCCACGTCGATCCGGCGGGCCCGCACGCCGTCGGCCTCGCAGCGGGCCATCAACTCGTCGAGGGCGCCCACCTCACCGGACACCACCACCGCCGAAACACCGTTGACCGCAGCGACATTCAACCGATCGCCGTACGGGCCGATCAACTCCTCGGCGCGGGCCAGGCCGCAAGCAAGCGACACCATGCCGCCCGCACCCGACAGCTGGACCAGCAGCCGGCTGCGCAGCGCCACCACCCGGGCGGCGTCCTGAAGCGACAGCGCGCCGGCCACATACGCCGCCGCGATCTCGCCCTGCGAATGGCCGATCACCGCGTCGGGGACCACGCCCACCGAGCGCCACAGCTCGGCCAGCGACACCATCACCGCCCACAGCGCCGGCTGCACCACGTCCACCCGGTCCAACCCGGGCGCACCGGGGGTGCCGCGAAGGACGTCGACCAGCGACCAGTCCACGTGCTCGGCGAGCGCCTTCTCGCACCGCTGCAGGTGCTCGGCGAATACGGTTGAGCTGTCCAGCAATTCGGCGCCCATGCCGACCCACTGCGAACCCTGGCCGGGGAACACGAACACCGTCTTGCCCAGCGGCCGCGCCCGGCCCACCACCGCGCCCGCGCCCGGGGTGCCGGCGGCCACGTCGGCCAGCTCCGCGACCAGGCGCGCGCGGCTGTTGGCGCGGGTGACCGACGACCCGGGGCTGCGGGTGGTCGACGTGGCCTGGTCGTTGGTCTGCACGCGGTCGCTGTTCGAGCACCGCGCGGTGCTGGTGGGCGCCGACCGCGCGCGCCTGGTCGCGGAGCTGGCCGACGTGGCCGCCGGCACCCCGGGCGCGGGCGCGGTGGTGGGCCGGGCGC